>NZ_JQCR01000001.1:0-300000 GCF_000757885.1 Paenibacillus wynnii
ATTGTTGCCAAAGAAGATAAAACAGCCTCACCGGATCGGCGGGCTGCAGTGTTCGGTCTGTTAGACCTTCATATACTGTTATGACGTTTGTATTATTGCTGAAGCATCTTCCTGAACAAACAGTATGTCGGGTAAATCCGCGTACTGAACCAAATCACTCAAACCCCTCTGCCAGTGTATACGTCACTATAGCCCGCTACACGTCCTGTCATGGCATCTGTTATCGTTTTGTTAAAAGATACACCCACTACCAAAGCTCTGGGCTCTTGTGCGCTTATAGCCGTGTATATTTCCCCTGTGAAACGAGCTTCAGCGATTTGATAGGGCTCATCCACAATGGTGTAATCAATTCCAATGTCTCGTGCGAAAGGGCAGCTTCCGATTGGTGTAGAGAGAATCGTTCGAATATTTTGATTTATCTCTTCTACAACTGTAGCCGGAGCGAAATTTATGTCTGATGGCTGAGTCATGTCCACTGTAAATGTACTCATTTCACGTATTCCTCCAAACTCACGCTGACTGTAGCTCTGATCACGTTTCCTGCATTATCGATGTCAGTCCATGCTTGCCCTAACCCGGTAATAATCCATAATCCAGTACCTAAGCCTTTCTTACCTAATACCAACGGTATAGCCTTGCCGCCGCGTTCAAGAATCGATAGTTTATCCAACTCTTTTCGGGATTGAGACCATACCGCGCGTCAAACCACATCGTGAACGTGATCGTATCAAGCCCCGGCCCGAGCCATTGAGTTTTGGGTTTTTGGCCGATTATGTCGTGCTTTGGCAAATCGACTCGCACTTGACCGGGAAAAATCTTGAAATGTGCGAATGGCTTCTGGAGATACCACAAACACAACCGTACCGAGACTACCTATTTTACTCATAGCCACTAAGTTCCACCTCCCGGAATAACTCCGATGCAGAAACCATCAGAGCTATTGTCGGGGTAGACCACTAGGACTGTTTCACCAACCTCTGGCAGCTCTACGATGTTCAGCCCGATCATTGTTGGTCCTATGACTGGAAGCTCGCCAGATACGAGATCATCCTTGTCTGGAAATGTCACTCTTACCGATCTTGTAGATTCATTAACTGTCGATACAATACCAGTTCTTAGCATCTTCACCACCCCAATACTTTCCGAATTCCAATTGATGTTGTATAACCTCCGCTGCCGACTGATTGAGTACAGGACTCGATGATGTACTTACCATCAAATCGTTTCCACCCTTTTATAGTAATTGTGAGGCCGGTCGCCATCCTAATATCGCCCATGAGTGTTAAACTGCCTTTACCAGCTTCCTTGTTCTTCTCTCTGAGACTCTTACGTGCAAGTCGGATCGCTGCTGCTTGTGAATCTACCTGTTCATTGATCTTTAGGATAGGCCCCGTCTTTGGCGCTCTTGGTGGAGTATAGGCGGCTCTATAGGTTTTCTTCTTCTTAGAGTTCGTGTATACAACTTCACAGGCTCGATAAGCCACCAGAGTTGTGCTCCAGTTAAAGTTATAATTAATTACATTACTTTCCCCGCGAGTTATCGAAGTGATAGGAGCCTTTTTTTCATACTCAAATTCATCGAATAATATCAAGTTTCCACCAGATACCTTGATCGCTATCGCTTCTTTTGTGGCTGTTTCAAGCAAAAAGGCGAGGTCAGATACCCCCGCCTGTTCAAGCCGATCATAAGATGGATTATCTGTTGCTTCATATAATAATTTCAATCCGGCTCTCTTAGCTACTTCATCCGCCAGCGTTCGGAGATTAACCTTTTCCCAAGCCTTTGTTCTACGCTCTTGTCGTACGTTCGAGCTGACCGGCAATGATACCGCTTTGATAGCTACAGCATCAGGCGGCCCCGCAAAATCAAAGGTATCTACCTCGAACGTGCCGAGTGGTAATTTTTTTATCTCCCCGGGCTTATCCCAGTTAATTGTACGTATCTCCGCTTTGATCTTGTCGCCAGCTGTCGGCTCCCATGGACCCTGCCAGTTTTGAGCGCGGTCTTCTAGGTTTAAAGTAATATCGTCCAAAGCTCCCGAAGCTGCATCGTTATATGAAAAATCAATAAGCGACTTTGTCAGATCTGTAGAGATATCCTTACCGTTATAATTGATAACCAGCACTGCTCTGCGGGCATCCTGCATTAATTCCAAAGCTTATCCATCCTCCCTTCGCCAAGGTGGTAGTGTCTCAGAGGCATTGGCAGGCTTATCTGGAACTTTCAGAACAATATTACCTGAGAATATAACCGTTTTAGTATGATCAGGGTTTGCGTTCATGAGCAAGGTCATTAAATGGGATTGTTCGTACACCTTATAGGCGATACCATCCCAAGTATCGCCTTGTATCGTTGTATAGATCATGTCGATAAGCTCACCCTCATAGCCTGACGTTTATAATCTGAGAACTGTTTACCAAATTCCTGCTGATTTCGTTGATCCATCTGCCGAATAGCATTTTCATTAGCGTTGCCTTGAATGATAAATGTCGGATTGTACACGAAATCACCAACGGTGTTACCACCAGCATTTCCCCCGCCCATGCTCCGATTAGCAGCCTGTAGCAGTCCCTGTGATCGTGCCGAGTTATTCTCTGGAATAATCCACTCTGGAGAATTACCTTCACCTACCCAAGCTACCTCTGGACTGTCCACGTAACCGCCCTTTGCATATCCACCGAGCTTAGGGATTTCGGGGATGCTAATGCCGAAATGCTCACCACCAAGCTTCGGAACCCAATCAGGTATGTCGAAACTAACTTTATTAATACCACGGATAGCTGCGTTTATCGCATCAACCGCCACATTAATCGGGAATGTTAAAATAGCTCCTAATCCGTCAAAAATACCTGAAAAAGTATCCCTGATCCCGCCCCAAGCTTTACCCCAATCACCCGAGAAAACTCCTGTCACAAAGTCGATGATCCCTCCAAGAGATTTCAACAGTCCTTTGATCACTCCACCGATCATATCAATTGCATTCGTGACGACCACCTGTATGGCAGGCCATGCAAAGTTGAAGGCTGCAAATACCGTGTCAAGTATAGGTTTGACTACACTAAAAGCAAATGTTATCGCCGTGCCAATGGATTTAAAAAGATCTCCAGCTTTTCCGACAACCATCATTATAGGCGGTATCAGACCCGAGATCATTGATGTAACTTTCGGAAAAACCTGAGTACTTAGAAAGGTGAATACTTTACTGATGATCGGCCAGAGATTACTGGATAGGTAGGACACAATTGGAATGATCGCTTTATATATAGCTTGAAAACCAGTCACTGCTGCTGTCCCGATCTTCCCAAATACGGGCAGCAGTTTAGGGATAATAGACAGCACCGATCCGATCATCTTTTGAATGGACGGCCATAGCCCCACCAAGTTCCCAATGAAGTCAGACCAATATTTTACGAGCTCACCGAATATATCCTTGAATCCAGAGGTAATTTCCTTCATGTCACTGCCTTTGATGCCAAACATAGCAGCAATATCCATCCCGCCACCGGAGAACATTCCTTTAATTTTGTCTACCACTCCAGCTACAGATTCATAAACAGAGCTAATTGTAGAGGCTATCTTTTCGGCAGTCCCTTTATCCATCCCGAAAGCAGTTAGATAATTGACAGTTACGCCTTCCATTTCACCGTCAAAACCATTTTTGAAGAGCCGTTGAACGTTCGTGTATGCTTCTTTAACTGCTCCACCAACTTTTCCAAAAGCCCCAACCACCGCAGGAACCCAAGTTGTCATTTTGTTAGCCATTCCAGAAAAAAGAGGTAATAGCGTCTTCGATATAGGGAGGATCAAGCTGGTTTGTAGTGTTCTACCCATACCCCCGAATGCCTGACCGATCGAGTCGTATTTTACCTTGCCGATCTCTTCCATTGTATTTTTAGTCTTGTCGAACTGACTTTCGACATTACTATATGCATTTATAACACGTGACTCCAGATCTTCCGCTTGCGTACCGAACAACTGAACAGCCACGGCATTCTGTACAACGGGGTCTTTGATGGATGAAATGGACTTTGCTGTTTTTAGGAATGCCTGCTGCGCAGTTTTGCCGCCTGTTGCAAACTCGGCAGTCATTTTAGCTCCGTTTAGTCCAATGGTCTTATAAGCTTCCAGAGAAGACTTTGATCCGTCTTTAGTCCGGATACCAAACTCCTTAATCCCATCGCCGACCTTATCAAGGTTAAACGCCCCTGCATCTAAGCCTGCTGCGAAGGTGTCGAACATGCCATCTGCCGAGAAACCCAATTTACTAAAATACCCACTGTACTCATTTGCCGTGTCCAGTAATTCTCCGGACTTGTTGAGTCCTTTTTGGGCACCTTGAGCAAGCAAGTTGTAAGCCTCAGTTGAAGTAATTCCGAAATTTTTCATCATTGTGTCGGCCGCTTTTGTTGATTCGGCAATCTCTTCACCAAATACGTCAGCGTAAACCATGCCATTCATTGTTGCATCCTGAAGCGCTTGACCAGATTGTTTTGTCACTTGTCGTACGACACTAAGGCTTTCGGCAATATCATAAAAATTTTCACCCATATTAGAGTTATAAAGATTTTCAGCGATATCGCTGAAACCTTCCATCTCTTTTTCAGATGCTCCGGTGGATGCTGAGATTTGGTTCATCGCCACCTTATAATCTTCCGAGAACGAAAACACCGCGTGACCAGCCAACGCAAGCCCTGCCACAGCAGCAACTCCCACGCCACCAGCGAGAGCAGCACCACCAAGCGCCCAAGCTCCAGAACTCCCGCCTGCGTCCTCACCACCTCCGCCACTTCCCGAGTCTCCAGGTTGCGGGCCTTGAATGTCATTGATCTCACGCATACGGCGCTCGAGATCCTGCATGTCACGGGTGTAGCGTTGGATATCGTTACCGAACATGTTACTCGGCATCCGAATACGGGCTATCTCTTGCAGGCTCCTTTGCAATAGTGTTGATTGCTGAACGGCCTCCTTCAGCTCCTTCACCATTTCTGTGAACAAACCCGTAAAGCTTGGCATTCGGCGCAATTCATCGAACTCACGTAGTGTTGCTTGGAGTCCTTCCCTCAGCGGACGGATTAAATCTCCAGAGATCCGGATTGCCTCGATAGATCGTGCCTTAGTTTCCAGATCATTGAGGTTATCCAACACCTTACGCATACCGGTGTTATAGCTGGAATCCAACTTTGCTTGTAGCTCAAACGCTATTTTGTACTCTTTACCGGCCATTAGTTACATCACCTCTTTTTCTGCCGTGGCTGTTGTTCGCGTTCCTTAGACATTTCATTTGCAGTTTCAATCCAGTTGTACATTTCTCGCGGTGACATACCTAACCAGTGTGGGATCGGCGTATAATATGCAGAAGAAAGGGCCGCAGCCAGCTTCATCAGCTTGCGCGGCCCTTCTTTGTCGGCCAATCCTAGATGAGCAAAAAATTCTGTGCCTGCAGCCCCACTTTGGATACATCTTTCGCCGGGAGTGAATTGAAAAACTCTTTCGGTAATTTTGCCGCTGCCGCTGCAACACTTAATTGGTAAGAAAGTGACAGGGCTTTTACGAATACTGGACTCTTTTGTTCAGCGTCAAATTGCGAATTAATCTGAAGCAAGTCGCTTCCAAGTAGCGATTCGAAATCTAACAGCAATTCGGTGTATTCTTTTTCCTCAAAAGTAAAAGGCCGACTGAGCGTAAAAATGCGCTCATCGACCTCAGTAGTTATATTTTGTTTTTCCATCGTCGCTATCCTCACAGTCCCAGCTGCTGTTTAACGACAGCGAGATGATCCACGCCATCGATAAAGCAGATGTAGTTGTATTTGTCGATCTCAATAACTTTAACGCCATCTACCATAACCATCAGATAGGTGCATTCCAACTCAATCGAGCTTCCTGTTGACGCGTTCGTCTCGAAAGTACCCAGAGTGGTGTTAACAGGGATCCCGCGAACTGATACCCGTACAGGAATGCTCTTATATTCACTCGCCGAAGAGTCATACACTTGCTGAGCTCCTCGGAAGTCGAGAGCTTGTGACTTGGGACCGGAGAGTTTGAACATCGGGATGTCCAGTGTCCGAAAATTGAGCGTAGCCCGCATGCTGCCAAAGTGTCCAATCGTTGGAGAATCTACCTCGCCTGCAATCCCGGCTCCACTAACAGTATCCGTGAGAGCCTCGAGACTTGGAAGCTCTACATCGGATGTGCCGACTCTTTCTGTACCATTCCTAAACACACTATAGCCTGTTAACCGTTCTGGAATAATTGCCATTATCTATTTTCCCCCTTATCCGAACAGCGTCTGCAGATATGTGGCGTCATACTCAAGCACAAACGCCAACTCCTGAGCCGGTCCCGGTGGTGTGATGAAAAGCTGAAATTTAAACTTACCAGCCATCAGGTCCGTCACTGGATTATCTGCCCAGTTAAATTCCACTCGACCGCCGAGTAAATAACCGCTCGCTGTCAACCCGTTGAGCCAGATATTTATGCTGTCGGTGATTGTCTCGATCAGTCGCGGCGTTGCTGGATTGTCCACCTGGTTCCAGTACGTCAATACGATACTGTTCTTAGCCCAGATAAACATTCTACGGATAGAGATAAACACATCTTTTGGATCAGTAGATACCGGATAAGCACCCGTATAGTTGCCCCATCCCTTGAAGCCACCAACGAAATTAAGGGCGGTCATAATGCCCTGACTGTTCAGGTAATTAGCCTGGTCGGGTCCGAGGAACACCTCAGTACCGTCTGCAAGTACCGCCGCATCAATCACCAGTGCCTTGTTGGATGGAGAAGCCACAGGAACGCCCTCATTTGCCGCATCAGCTACCCCGATTGCACAAGCAATGTGAGTTGACATGTGGTATTGTTTCCCGCCCTTGGATACTTTCGGCCAGAGCGCAACCTGCAACGGAGAGGTATATCCGTTTGTGTTTTTCCAAGCAGGCACTCCGGTGTAAACCTTGACAGTATCAGTCGGTATGTCAGTCAACGCCAATGCAGTAAATGTGCTGTTGATATTACCCGCTTTGGCAACCATCACAGCAGCGACTGTAGGATCTTGAGAATAACCCGGCGCTAAAATGAGACCTGGAACCAAACCGAAGCGAGGGAACACGCCGTTAACCAATTCAAGTCCAGTCATCGCGCCCGTTACGGCGTCCAGTCCGCCAATAATGTCGTTGACATCAACAGCGGTCGGATCCAGTTTTGTATAAGCGATGCTTAGCGCGGTGGCGTTCGTTGGAATCGTGCCTCCCGTTTTAACTGAGACTACAGTATTTCCGTCACTGTCAAAAGCAACAGTGTAATCAGTGTTTTTGACGTATGTTGTAACTGCATCAGCTGATTTAACAACCAGTGCAGCGTCGTGCATGATTCCCGTGACGCTAATTTTCACCGCCTTGTCAACAAGGTTCATCGACGTTGTAGTTACGGCCGTTTTATGGATCGAAGGATCCAGAACATTAACGAAAATGGCAGGCTTAAGTGCGTTCAACCTAAAGTAAACGTCCATAAACTCGCATAGAGTATATGCCTCCCAGTTGTCGCTGTATCCAAGTGCCTGTGCAGCCTCCGAGTAAGAATAGGCTAAGATCGGTTTATTCACCGGAGCCGCGGCCAAGGCACTCATATTAACTGGTGACGTGCCGAATACAATCGGGATGCCCGCGCTGACGCTTGCTGTAGAGATTACAGATGTCGATCTCTCAGAGGTGGTAACACCGTGATTAAAAGCCATTATTTAACCCCCGTTCCGCGCTTGATGAGTGCTTGATAAGCTTGATGTTCGGCGGTGCCAACCTTGTTGATCTTAGCTAATGTGTCATTGATACTTTTGACTGGGACGATAAGGTCGCCAATCTCTGGTTGCTCTGCGATCAGCAGGTCAATGTGTGCTGGCTTACCACCCTTAAACACTGTGTTTCCAGATAATACACCGCCTGAAATGTTGGGTCCGAGGTAAATCAACGGTTCTTTTGGCTGTTCTATAGCGTTAGGAACCGATAAGGGAACGACTTTCTCTCCAGTTTCCAATTGTTCCAATTGCCCTGCCTTTATTTCATCTTTTTTAATACTCACAGACCTTCGACCTCCTCTTGTATTGATGGTAATGTCCAGACTGTTGTCGCTATCCCGTACCATTCCGGGTATGGCTGCTCGTCAAAAAACTCCCATTTGTACGGAAGTTCGAGCTTGAATCTATTATTGATAATCCGTTTGCGCAATAGAGCAATCCGGATCTGTTCCATAGTGTTCAACAGATCCATAAACCCTTCATCATCCTCAGCCTTTGCACCGAATATCAGTTTTATTGTGACTTTTGAATTGTCCTGCTGATCTTCGCCAACTCCAGGCCGAACAAGGATAAAAGGAAACTCGCTATCTTGAAGATTGTCTTTATTTCTTTGCGGCAAGTACCCCACATGGATCGAAGGCGACATTTGTACGTCGCCCTCGACCGTTTGTTGGATAAACTCTTTGATAGCTCGCAAAAGCAATATCGGTGTTGAAATAGCCATCACCTCATTTCAAAATACGTTTAATCTCATGCTCAAGGCGCTTATCCATGCGATCCCGCGCCTCTTCTTGGATATGTTCCAGGACTTGAGGCTCGTTGAGCATACGCGGAATGGCCGGACCATGTAGTTCCTCGACTGGCAACTCTGGTTTAAACCCCTTAGCATTTAAGACACGGGGGCGGCCACTTTGACCTGTCGGTTTTTGTCTCTTCATAACTCCGACTTTTCCACGACGGAGTGCAACGAACGCATTACCCACCTTTTTAGCATCACCACGTTTGATAGCAACTTTGACCATCTTTTGCCGCTTCTTTGTTGGCGATTTAGGCGTGACTTTGAAGCTAGTCACTGGAAGGTTTCGACCCTTTGAGTTAATGAAGACCTCGCCCGCATCAGGAGACGACAACACCAGTCGCATGGCGCCCTTGACGTCAGCTGCTTTGACGTTGTAAGTCTCTTTAACCTTACGTGCCGCCTCGGTTACTACGCCTTTACCCACTCGGTTAAGCGCCATCGACGCCGCTGGCTGCATGCGATCCTTAAGGGCCTTGGTTCCTTTGATAGCCTGGCTCAGTCCATCTACTCTCAATCCGTGTTCGCCTCCAGACTAATAACCATCATCCCTAGATCAGTCGCGACCCGAACTGCAAAGTAACCCTTACCATCAATGGTCATTCGCTGGTCTTGTTTGGGAATATACCCGAGTTCGGCGGAATCAACATACAAAACCGCCTTAACGAGCGATATCCCCTCAGCATAAGCTAGGGGGTGTTGGTCATCTGTAGCCTGGTCAAGTACTGCTTTAACCGACTGGCCGTCGATGATATGGACATCTGCGAATTCATTCAAGTTGAGAAATGTGTTCTGTGTGTCTAGTCGGATCTGGTCGCGGAGGTTCATAACCTCGCCCCCCTTTATTCCTTATCTGCGTCTTTAGTTGATTTTGTTTCAGACTTTTCGTCCTTTTTATCAGACGCTGGTTCAGCTTTAAACACTGTCTTACCCTCTGCCTCAGCTACCGCCAAATCAATCAAACGATTCGCTTCTTTTTCAGTCAAATCAATGATTTCATCACCTTTTACATAATCCTTGCCGTTATGCCGCACTTTACCTTTTGCAATAATAGCCATTTATAATTTCCTCCTTTAGATTAAAGAACTTTAGCAACTACCCAACCCGCTACATTCGCAGGAACAGCCAACGGACGGGACATCATTTGCAACCAGCGTTGAGCCGGTTCAATTGTCACCCACGATTGAGGTGTGATTTTACCCATCACACGAACAAATTGTTCTGATTTAGGATCCATGATCACGTTCGCACCGTAGTGGAAAGTGAACTTGTCACGGCTGGACAACAGAGCCAGTGTTCCCACTGGAATGAACGGAACATCGGCCCCAGCATCGTTTGTATACGAGCCAGAATAACTGTAAATATCCAGACCAACATCACGCAGGCGTCCGTGATAGGTTACTCCATCCGGCAATAGAGTAGTGTCAATGGTCCCGATGTCGAGTCCTTTGTTGTTCGCGAGCTCTAGCACTTTAGGGTGACGCATAATAGCAACAGCCACATCATAATCAGCAAGGACCATATCTGGAGTAGGTGCATTAGCATCCATAATAACCTTACGTTGGGCAGCCAAGAAGGCGATCGGATCAGATGCGGCATTGCTGAATAAATCAGTTCCTGACAGAGTTGCAATATTCGTGAAGTCATAATCGATGACCTGACTCACACCTTCACCAACCTGAGTAACCTTACCAGTGAACATGAGCTCAGCAGCCTGTTGAACAAGCCGACGAGTAATTGTATCTTGTAGTTCGATGATGTCCTTTGCCAGCAGTTTACGAGCTCTAACCTCTGGTTGATCCGGATTAAACAAACTCTCGCCTGCTGCCCGTGTCTTGAGATCAATTGCTGTGATTGGTCTCGCTGGTTTGATTAGAGCCGGCTTATATTGCTTAGCAGTAAATCCAGTACGCAGGATAACCTTGCCTGGCTGCAGTTCAGATACATAAGGAGCAATAGGCTTATTCCCATTCATCGTTTGAATTTCGACGTTCTCCGTTTCGAAAGCCTCACCATCTTGAAAAAACTTGTCCAGAATGTACGTGCTTGGTCCCGGTAACTGCCCAATCACTTTCAAAAGAGTAGGAAATGCATAAAGATCTTTGATGGCCATTAGTAAAATCCCCCTATTCTACAACCCGTTTTGTGTAAAGTTTTGCGTTGTTCAGTGCGGCCTCATGTGTGGCGATAGTATCAGCGCCGCCAAATTTCAGGGCATTGCGGTTGAATTCCCCGGATGTATAAGCAGTTGCTCTCTGCAGAACAGTTCTGGCATCCACCTCAACATCAGCGAGCACCGCGACAGGAACTTTTTCAAGAGCAGGGACGGCGGCCGAGTTAACAACTGTGCAAATCCAGGTACCATCGGCAGTAAACCCAGTTCTAGCCAGAACAGTTCCTCGAGTAAAGAGCGCACCTGCTGCCTGATTAATGATTATTGATTGAGTTACAATCGGCTGGACCATTCCGGCAATGAGATTGTCGTGTGGAATGCTTTCGTATGCTGTCATTATTTTTTACCTCCCGTCATATTCTTAATTTCCGCTAGGAGACCATCTGCCTCGACATCATAGGCTGCTTGAGGATTCGGTTTGTCGTTCGGCGCCTCGTCTGGAGCCACTGCATCCACTCCACTGTTGTTAGAGTCAGCAGCACGCCGTTGCCCTTCAACGGATATTCGCTCCGTGGAAGCTTTGACAATCTCAATAGCTGCAGTCGCCGCCGTGCCGCCATCAGTAATGGCCTTTGCCACAATCGCTGCTGCTCCAGGCGCTCCGGCTAGATCGTTAAGGTCGGTAATGCGCTGACGTTCAGCTGTAACACCTTCAGTTTTCCCAGCATTCAAAACCTCGTTGTAAAGGTCAGGATACTGTGCCTTCAATTCTTCTAATTTCATCGACTTATCATTCCTTTCGCTTGTCTGCATAACTTGATTGACTGGCTCGATGCTGGCTTGGGCATCATAAATCGAATCATTTTTAAGAGCACTTCTCAGTAACTCATTTTTGAGTTTGTCTATTACATCTTGCGGGAGTTCGCTTCCTAAACTAAAGCTATTGCTTGCATCTACTTCTTCATCAAACAAAACTCCGTTCGCAAAACCTAATTGGACTGCTTTTTCAGCATTCATCCAAGTTGTTTTTTGCATCAAGTCTAGTATTTCGTTGTCCGGAAGTTTCGTTTTTGATTGGTAGACCTTAGCAATAGCTTTGTCTACACCCTCCAACAATTCCAAAGTAGAGGCGTGGGCTACTTTGTCTCCATCTGTACCAGCTGCAGCATTATGAATCATCAGTTGTCCCAGCGGAGATACATAAACTTCATCAGAAGCAAGCACAAAAAAAGTCGCCGCCGAAGCTGCAACCCCTGTAACTTTAGATTTAATTTTCCCTCTGTATTCCTTCAAAGCTGTGTAAATTTCACTCCCTGCGAATACAGATCCGCCGCCACTATTAATGTACAACTCAACATCATCACCACCAGCCTTTTCAAGCTCGCTTATGACACGTTGTGGCGATATTGTTTCCATGCCTAACCAATCATAAATCCATGAGTTCCCGCCGCTAACAACAGGACCATTAAGCTTGATCTTCTTCGACAATTTCTTTTTCACCTCCTTTCGGTAACGGAGTAGCTAGGCCGTATTCATCACGGATCTTCTGCTCATAGACCAGTTGTCGAACATTACTTTCATATTCAGTTCCCGTTAGCTCCGCTGCTTCACGCTGGCGAGTGCTCAGTCCGTTATCAATACGGGTAACAGCTGCATTAACTTCTTTGACCGGATCAAGCTGTCCTTGTGACGGTCCATTCCATTCGGCCTTTGTATAAGCCTTAAACAACAATGGATCATCGAATATACCCGGCGCATCAATCCGGCCTTTTATTACTGCCTCTGCAAACCACTCCTCGTAGATTGGCTGACAAAAGTCTGCGGACATCCAAGCCCGGCGCATCCTGAACATCTTCCATGCTTCAAGCAGGGCGGCTCTCGACGCTGAATAGGACGAGGTAAAGTGTTTCAGCAACAGTTCGTAAGGAATTTCTAAAGATGCCCCTACCTGTCTCAGAATCGCTGTAACGAACGGATCAAAACCCGCGTTTGGTCGGCTGGGATCTGCAAATACGGCCTTTTCGCCAGGCTCCAAAAATTGAACAGCTCCATTGCCTAGTCGCAGGTCCCCGCCATCAGAGGGCGGCAATGGCTCGCCAGTTGGATTGTCGATAGGATCACCACTTGAACCCAAGCCGAATTGATCAGCATCCTCCGGGTTAGGGGTTTCCACAAACACCGTAAACATTGCTGAAATCACGGCAGCCATAAGTTCAGCCTCGGTGTATCGGTCCAACTGTTTAAGCGACTCAATGACCGGGGCCAGTAGTGGCACACCACGCCGCTGCTCTGGCCGCTCCGCCTCCATGAGATGGAGTACATTGCGGCGTCCACTCTGTTGTCCTATGACCTCAACGCGTGTCCATTTGGTGTTCGTAAGTCTCGTCGACCCCGGATGCTTGTCGGAAAAGTGGTATGCAACTACCATCCCATCATTATCAACCTCAACCCCACTGCTGATCTTATCGTTAAGACTCTCATTCAGCGGACTATTACAACGGTCGGCCTCAATTAACCGGACCCGCAGATCATAGGTCGAATGTTTTCGCGGCAATAGTGGCAGTAGAACAAATGCGTCACCCGACATCATCCAGCTTAGGAATGCTAATTGCTGAAGCTCGTAAAAATTGTGCATCCCTGCCGCATCGCAGTCCTTGGAGTCGGCCCATAGCGCAAATTCGCGCTCAATCTGCCTCCGGAGTTGCCGAGATTGATCATCATTCAGGCGCAAAAAATCGGCATCGAAGGATGGTTTAACTTTCAGCCCCGTGCCGATTATGCTTGTTCTCATCGTTTTGATTGCGCCGTTTGCCAAAGACCCACCCATGTAAAGGTCGCGGGCCCGAGGCCTGAGTGATTCGAGGTTCTCGTGGATGTCCTCTTCGGCGTCTCCGGCCACTGGATTCCAAGCGGTAAGTGACTTTTTACGGCGGCTTGCACCGTGATCACCGTAACCTTGGTTAAAAACTTGTTGTACCGCTTGATGCCTGGCAATGTCAGTCCGCGCTTGTTCGCGTTTTAAGGCGTATCCCGGAGCTACCGATCCAATTACTTGATCTAGCCAACTCATAGGTCAGTGGGAACATACCTGCGCACCCTGCTTCGCTTACTCAAACCCGAAGCCTCTCTCACACATTCGTTTACTTGCTTCTGCCAATATTTTATTTGATCCATGACATCAGTGATGTCAACGCGCGTCAAGGACCGTGTACCGATGGTGTATGACTGGCCAGTTGATAGCGCAAGTTCTGCGGCGAGCCACGATTCAAGATGGGCTTGTGCTACTTCATGTGTATATAAAGGCATTTCCTTTTCACCTCCTTTCAAATTTTAAACACTACTCGGCGTACCTCGGCGTCTCGATGTCTTCGGATGGACCTTTTGCGCACCTTCCCCAACTGCCATCGGCAACATCTCATCCAGATCAGGACTCAGAAGCTCAATCAGAGCAAGGTGATAAACGTGTAAGTCAAAAGGTTCATTGCGCTTTCGGATTGGCTGCCAAATCTGATACGTGACACCCATCTTCTTTTTAGTGACGAGCGTCTCAGCTGTAAGCCCGAGATAATACTCCTCGTTGTACCCTCGGTTATCATGACCAGGCTTATTCGCCGGGTAATGGCAGTAGCCTGGTCCATAACGTTTACGCTTTAAATCATTTGTCACGCGGTACTTTCCCTCGTCTACCCCGATTCGAATAACCGTTGCTTTGTAGCGGTTGTTGTTGGTGTATCCATTGTACAAAGGGACGTAACCACCATTCTCCTTACCTTCGCCTTTGATGGCGTAAATGCGTCTTCCTAACCGAGCAGCGCAAAACTTGTACACACTACCTGTATAGTGACCGCCTGAATCTATAAAGGATCCTACGATCCCAAAGGAACGGCCATGAGTATCTTTCCACTTCCGTTTAAGAAACTCATCAAGCTCTTCCCATACTCGTGACTGTTCCAGGTCTCCATGAATAACATGATACCTAATTCCCCAAGACTCACGACCTGATCCCCAACCCTTGACCTCGATTTCGAAACGATTGTCCTGAGTATCTACTGTAGCCGTTAAGATCTTCACGCCTTCCGGAACGTCAGCCTCGTATTCCTCACCGCGATGCATTAGTTCATTCTCATCCAGCTTCTCTCCAGTTGCTCGCCACGTTTCGCCCATGACTGTGTTCGTCCAAACCTGAAGCATTTCAGGATCGTCCTTGGCTTCCAAAAATCCTGAAACGATTTTCTTCCAAGTTACCCATGGACTCACTATTTGTGAAAGGTGGAAGCCACGGCGGAACGGATGTTTCTGTCTAGCTACCCATTGGCCTGTGCCGGACTTCCATTCTTTTTCGGAAGAGATACCACCACACTCTCGACACGCCCCGTTTACCTGAATGACTTCTCCAGTTTCGTCACGAGTAAATTTCAGGTTGCCGAAATCCAGTGCCTGCAGTTCACTGCAACACGGACATGGGAGCCGCCATTGTTCTTGAGTGCTGTCCAAGTATAGACGGTTGATACGTGAGGTCTCTTCCACCAGCGGCGTAGAAACAAAAACGTGCTTACGGTTATAGAAAGTTGTCGTTCGCTTTTTAACCAGGTCAACCGGATCTCCCTCAGTACCGGCTGATGTCGGGAAGCGATCCACTTCATCGGCGAGTATGACTCTGACCGAACGAGAGGATAACTGGGCTGGTGAATTAGCACCAACCAATTGCAGGTAACCTCCCGGGAAACTCTTTTTAGCAATGGTGTTACTGGCAGAACGTCCCTTTGCTGCGGCGAACACACTCCGAAGCCGAGGACTGGCGTTGATCATTGGAGTGATCCGCTCTTGAGATACCGACTTGATCAGTTGCTTATCCGGTAACATGTAGATCATAGGGTAAGGTTCCTGGTCAGCAAAAAATCCCGCTATGTTCAGCAGAATTTCAGATTTACCCACCTGAGCAGAGGCCATTATCGCTACCTCTTCCACGGTTGGATCGTTCATGCAGTTCATAATCTCTTTGGTATATGGTGATCGTTCAGTTCTCCACGGACCCGGTTCGGCGCTGGCCTCTTTACTCAGCACCCTATGCTCTTCCGCCCACTCCGACACTGTCATAGGCGGCTTGGGTTCCCACATACGGGCGATTTGTTTAAACAGCATCTCCGTCTTCTTCGAAATCATCACCGTCACCCGCCTTTCGATCAAACAACGCGGGGTTGTACTCAGTCAAACCTTTCAGTACAGAAGCTATCTCGTGATTCAGAACCTGTTCAACCTTTGATGAAGGTTCACCGTCAAGCTGTGGACTTACTCTTGATGGGATCGCAAGCAATTTCGTCTTAGCTGTGATGATCATATTGCCCATTAAGATCTTCACATCATCTGAAGAGTGCATATTTCCCTGTATTTCAGCCAGCTCCAACGCTGCTTTTTCGGACTTTATGCGTTCATGCTCCGTCTTGTAGTCCGTATATGTCGGCTTTCCATCGTCTTTAGCGCCACCGGATACGTGTAAAATGTATGCTTGAACAGAATCGGAGAGGATGTATTTGCCTCTTCCTATCTGAAAAAGTATCCTATCGCGGGTTAATTGGCGTACCCACTGAGGAGTTTTACCAATGATCGCAGCCAGCTCCGCAGTTGAAACCTCGTCCACTTGTTTTTTGATTTCCTTTTGTTTCGCTTTCGCCAATTAACCCGCCTCACTTTCGCTTTGAACCGCAGCAGCTCTATAAGTATTTTTTATTGATTAATTTGAAGTGAAAAATAAAAACACCATCCCTTGGTCACTCAGAAAGGGAAAGCGAAAGTAAATTTTAAAAATAAAAACTGTTTGGATTTCGGGCTCACGCGCACCCGCACCTATCTGGAAGCTCCAGAAGGACCCAAATATCCTGAGCTTTTTATTTATTCACACACTCTCACGGCTTCTATAAGCCCGATACAGCCATCGAACGCCTGATTAATCTATTAACTCTATCTAATCATTGCAACGGCAACACGACAGCTAAGGACTGGCAAGCGCACGACATAACACGTTATCTTTATTGTTGTACCGCTTAACTCTTTAAGGGTTGTAACTCTAATCCATTATCTTTAGCCCATCCGTTGTACTCTGCAAGAGCAATATCCATGCGTCTATTGTGCAGGTCTAACTGTTGCCGATTAAGCTCTGCTATCTCAGTGTGGTGCTCAATCGCTCTCTCAATCTGCTTTCCTAATCTGTCATGTTCTTCAAACCACGCTGTCATCTGTTGCTCATACAGTTGGTTCTCAGTTAACTGTTCTTCCATTGTCTTTACCCCTCTCTATTTAAAACCACGGTTGTAAGTAGAACTACATCCCCATGTACCTTACTTCGCCTTCACCTCATCAGCTTTTGGGGTTTAGATTATGGGCTTACTCTCTGTGTGAATACAAAAAGGCCACTCTTTAATAGCAGTGACCTCGACGTTCTATATGTTTGAGGGGTCGGATCTGATACCTCGTAGTCTATTTATAGCACTAAAGTTACGTTGTCGCGTATTAAGACCTTACAAGATTAAAGAAAGAAGGGATAAAGAAGGCGACATTGCCTCGCCCTGCCTACGGCATTCCCCACGCTAGCCCTGAATAAAAATCGATTCATCGCTGTGTGTTTTAAACGATCTCTTTCTTCAGGCTTTAGGATCAAAATCATACGTACGCTACGCTCCGTATTAAGATCTTACTCCCTAGTTACTTTGGTGTAAGAACAAGATCATTATAACGGGATATGAGAAAACGTCCTAATCCCAAAATCGTCCATTTTGGCAGATATTTTTCACGAATGCTCGTTATTACGAATGTATGCTCTGTTATTTGGACTTATCCAAATTGTTATTGAGTGAAAGAACGTCGATTTGTACCATTCACACCCTCTGCCAAGCAGTTTGCTGGTTGCTGTGCTGGTTGCTCGGAAAAATTCTGCTGGTTGCTATCACCCTCAAAGCCTTGCGGGGCATGGGGTTTTATAGTTGCAAGAGAGAGCAGCCAGCCGTTGTGTTGCCCCTGCGGATCATGTCCGTGGCTGAGCAATTGTTTGTGTCGGCTGCTGCTCTCTTTATTTTCTATGCTATAAATATACCACCGTTAATTCCTAATGCTCATCGGTGATCCTTTGTGTTTACTTCTATTATTCCGCTGGTTCTGGTGGAGTCCGATAGTACCCGTTATTACTTGTTTGTTCCGTCTAGTCTGGTGTTGAGCTTATCCATTAACTCTGCAGCATCCGATTGCATGTTAGGGAGAAGGTGTCCATATATGTCCATAGTTACGGAGATTGAGGAATGACCCAGTCGTTCGGAAATAACCTTCATATGAACACCTTGTTTAATCATCATGGCAACATGCGTGTGCCGCAGATCGTGAAAGGTGATATGTGGCGCCTCATATTTAACGAGAAACCTTTCCCACGCTCGATACACGCTCCTAGTGGTTGCCGGTCCACCTGTTGCAGTACAAACTACTAAATCATAATTCTGATAATCCTGACCGACAAAGAGCCGATCCTGCAGTATCATCTTGCGATGTTCCTTAAGCTTCTCCACAGTATCAGTAGATAAGGCCACTGATCTAATACTACTTGCTGTCTTTGCCCCGTCCTTGATCCGTCTGCGCTTCGTCACAGTCTGCTGTATATGAAGTGACTTATTCTCAAAATCAATATCTGACCACCGGAGACCCAATATTTCACCTTGTCGCATACCCGTCATAATCGCCAGGTAAATAGAAATCCAGTAACGACTTTTGCCCTTTGTTTTCTCCAAGAATTCAAATGTGAAATCAGGCTCCCATACCGCCATGCTCTTACGAGTAACCTTTGGCTTTTCAACCTTAGATGCTGGGTTTTTCAATATAAGGTCTTTAGTTACAGCTGAATTAAGAGCAGCATTCAGAATCGAGAAAGCCCTCTTGATCGACCATTCCCCCAAACCTTTCTCTTCCATAGACGTAAGGAAATCCTCTACATGCTGAGCATTTATCTTTGAAAGTGGAATGTGGCCCAGTACTGGATTAATGTAGAGCCGTAGATTGTTTTCATAGAGCTCTACCGTTTCCTCTGATATGCTTCTTCTGTTTTTCAGCCAATCGGCAATATAATCCTTGAACAGAGTTTTAGTTGGTTCGAAGTACGTGCCCTTATTAAGGCTGTTCCTTCTTTCGGCCTCAGCTGCTACAGCTTCTTTCTGAGTCTTAAATCCTCCGGCCTTTGCGCGTATCCGAACACCATTTATAATCTCACCAGTATAAAACACGTAATACCATTTATTTTTCTTAGCTTTTTCATTCTTATGGACAGTCATAAGTGCACCTCATTCATTAATTTAGGCTCTTAACACCAAATTAACACCAAAAGCGCATTTTAGCAAATAATTAATTCAAAAAACCTTTATTTACAAAGGGTTCATAAGTGCATGTGTATACCTTTCAATGGTATAAGTACCGTATCACCCATATTCCCTAACTGTCACTTATCGCACCTTTTATTAGTCTTTTTTATGGTCTATGTAGGCATCTGCTAACCTATTCATTACCTTCTATTCTTTGCTTATCACTACAAATCATTGCGAGTTTAACACCAAATTTAACACCAATTTATTAGCTATGAACAAAGAAAAAAAGCAGGTCACTTACCCTGCTTTCCTTCGGCTGTATCCCCCTTAAACCAACTAATGAATGGCTCTCTAGGAATCTTTATTGAGCGACCCACACGCACCACATGAAACTGGCCGGAGTTACATAGATCATACGCTTGGTTCTTGCCTATCTGTAGGAACTTCTGAATATCCTCTACCTTAAGGACAGGTGGCAGGTCATCTACTTGTAGCGAGCTCATTACATCACCTCGATTTATCATACTGTTTAAAATGATTGTCTTATTACTTTTAATTACCTCTATTACTTTCTACTCCCCGTTCTTCCTTAACCACTTGTATGTTAAGAGTAAGGGCAATCTTATAGAACGCCTTCCACTTCCGCTTATAGTAAGTCGTCTCACCAATCGGAGGATCAAGTACATGGTTGTAAACGACATAATCAAAGTCGCAATCTATGTTAAGGTATCGCTCAGTAATTAAAATACGTTCCTTCATAGGCAGCCTCTTGACGGCTTTTTCTATTCTTTCGCAGTATCTTCTCCGGTACTCCTGGCTATCTACATTATGGATAGCAATGTTGGAAGTCTGGTCACTGGTAGTTCCTGTGTCACCCTTAGGAGAGTCAGACCATGCTGCTGTGGTCTGTGCTTCTCTTTCATCAGAGGTTATAGTTTTATAGAGCCTGTACTTCTCTAACGCCGCCTCTACCGCTGCCTGCGTCAACTTTCTATCCAGCTCTGGCAACTCAAACGACATCTGTGTCACATCATCACCTCAGTTTGTAAAGGTTCCCCGACCGAAGCCGGGGAGATCGTACGGTTCATTAAAACGGCAGGTCATCTTCGCTTTCAGGAATTACTGGTCCACCTTCCGGCTCCTCTGTTTCCTTCTCCTCTTCAGCGGCGGCTATCTCCTCAATAGTAAGCTGATCCTTATCTTCCAGATCTATCGTTCCGTCAGGATTAACAGTCCCTTTAATGCCCTCACGCGGCTCATTGAACTCCTCAATGCTCATCTGCGAAGGAGCAACACCCAGAGTCACGTTACGACCTGCGAATTTGTATAGCAGCTGTGCCTTATCGTCCTTGTCACCCTTGACACCAAACTTCATAACCGTTTTTTTGCTATCACGCTGCATGGAGATGAATTCAGCCGATAGATCGCCGCACACATCGTCACCGCCCACTTCTAGGTTAAGCACTACAATACTTCCAGATAGTTCAAACAGGTCCATCTCATCGCTAGCATCCTCAGTACCTTTGATTTCGAATTTCAGGATTTCCTTCTTATCATCTTTCTGCATAGACTTAAAAAGTACGTTCATTGTGGTTTTCATTTATAATTGCTCCTCTCGAATTTGGGAATAATATTTGGAATAATTTCTGTTGATTTTACTGTTACCGTGGTGTTTTTTCGTACTGCGCATCAATACCTATTAATCAAAACCCTCTCTCGTTACCTCGCCACGCACATACCTTTGTCTTTCGTCCAACTTAACAACATAGGTGTTTCCGCATTTGGTGCAACCGAACTCCTGCGCATGCAACTCTTTATTCGACTTAATTGAGGATTTAACAATCTTTCCTTTGTCGCTAATACGAAAATCCATGCTATTCATTTCGTGAAGAGTCAGCGTCAAATCGTTGGAACAGTCACATTTCGGTTTTTCATATGTCAATTCGCATCATTCCCTTCCTACGCTGTATGCGTCTACTACTCATTCACTTGGCTTAGTACCATATAAGCAGCCTCTGCCCTCTCTCTGGGAGTGGCGGTGAGTAGCGCGCCGATCGTTTGATTCACCTTTTCGGTGTATACGATTGATTTGAGATGCTTAACGTACAATGGCTCATCACATTTACACGCTGCTGACTGTACCTCTAGAGAGGCGGCAGGGTCAGTACAGTAGTCGGGTGCCCAAGTCCACGCAATATCCTCTGAATTTTTGCTGAAGGGATCTGCCCATTATTTTCCTTTTGGTTCTACGATCCAGTAGCAGTTGCCCGTACACACTACCCTGTGCCCCATCAACTCCGCCAGCGCCCGGTTAAGCTGCTGGTCACTCATTGTCTGTAACTGTGTCATGACTCCTTCGCCTCCCTACGTATCTCTTGGCATCGGGAACAGTAGTTTTTAAATACGCCACCTTCCTGCGTGAAGGAGTATCTATTTTGCAATGCCCCATTCATCCGGTTATCAAATCCCAACGGAGTCGGTGTTGTCGAAATCTCCCTTTCCCTGCCGCAGTCATCACATTTGACGATTGTTTTGTACTTTGTGATTTCTTCAGATCGGTAACTCATGACTCCTTAGCTCCTTTACTGTTAACGATGGATTCCAACATTTCATTATCGCGTTCAAGTACTAGTATTTTTGCTTGTTGCCGGGCTATGGTCTGCTGTGCCTCTCCCAAAGTGTTGTTCTTGTCTACAAATTCATCTCGCCATTGCTTAGCTTCCTCTTGCCATTCCTCGACATCTTGTTGTGCCTCTTTTAGAGCAGCAAGCACATCGTCAATGATTGTGTCAGCGTCCACGGATAACGGGATAGCTCCGGGCCGAGAAGCCTGGAACAATACTTTGTCACCGGTATTCATGATTACTTCCGATCCGTCCAGCAGGATTGCTCTTAATTCACGTTCTGGAGTCATGCTTTCGCCGCCTCTCCAATAAATCTTTTCGCAAATCTCAACTGCTGGTGGATATATGGATCAGTCTCGTTGCCTCCAAAGGCTAACCAATCACCAATTCGTGTATTTATGTCCTGCAATACTTTCAAAGGTAGCAAATGAGCTATCTTTCCGATCTCTTCCATAGGGTTCAAAGCTTTCAGCTCCTTTATAGGGGGAATGGGTTAACCCTCGTTATCCGTTGTATCGTCCACTATAGTTACCGTGACCTCTCTAAACCTAAGTTTGATAAATTTGATCAACACCAAATATTCCTCAGCGTACCTATTACTATCGTGTCGGTTGCTGACTGCCTCTTCAAACTCACCAATCGTCCCCCTGAAGCACCCGCGAGTAACCTCGATCTCTCCTGTTTTGATCGTATACGCTGTTAATGTTCCACCCTCTGAGCCAACAGACGTCGCCCAAAATACATGCTTATTGCTCTCCACCCGAGCATTGCCGGTGACCCGAGCATCGCCGTAGACCCGAGCATTGCCGGTGACCCAAGCATCGCCGGTGACCCAAGCATCGCCGTAGACCCGAGCATTGCCGTAGACCCGAGCATTGCCGGTGACCCGAGCATTGCCGGTGACCCAAGCATCGCCGGTGACCCGAGCATTGCCGGTGACCCGAGCATTGCCGGTGACCCAAGCATCGCCGGTGACCCAAGCATCGCCGTAGACCCGAGCATTGCCGGTGACCCAAGCATCGCCGGTGACCCAAGCATCGCCGTAGACCCGAGCATTGCCGTAGACCCGAGCATTGCCGGTGACCCGAGCATTGCCGGTGACCCAAGCATCGCCGTCTTGATTCAGGTTTTCTTCACTTTCGATCCAGCCGCCCAACTCATCAGCCTCTACGTCCCCAAAGCTGCGAGTCGCCTTGATTTGATAAAGGGTGATTCCGCACCATTCTTTGGTTGTTTCAGTCAGCGTATATTTTTTCATGGTTTATCTCTCCTTAAAAGTTATTGGGCTTGATTTTGGGCGTATCGCCATTCGTAACCTTTCTATTGTCGATAGGTACCGTTGCAAGCCCGCATGATATCACCGGACCCGCTTCCTATGCTCTTCGCAGCTGTTATGCCCCCTTATATGCTGATTGTCTTTTCTTTCAAACATCTCCGTTTAAAATCAAATCCCATTCTCTCCAACTTTCCGCGCACACCCAATGCACTCTTTCTTAAGGTCTGGGCTATCGTTTCATAGCTGTATCCTTCCTGGGCCATCCGAAGCAACGTCTGCACTTCATTGGGTGTGTACTTGGTATGGTTATCCAATCTTTCTGGTCGTACCTTAACGCCTAGATCATGCAGCCGCCGCTTAACTGATGCCTCCGATCGATCAAAGAGCCTGGCAACCTCTGGATAAGTCATTCCTTTTGTTCCGAGGACCTGTACTAACCGCTGATCTTCTTCCGGAGTCCAATTCACTGCCTGAAAGGTCTTTTGAGATCGCATCTGATCTGCTTTTCGTTTGACCTTTGTCCAAGCCGGCTCTGCTCCCAAGGTGTTAGGTTCCATCTTCGCAAGGTTAAGGAGTTCTTTGTGCTGCTCAGCCCATTTCCAAAATTCTTCATAGCCGATGACCAGAACTCTGGCCGTATTTGCAAAGAGTTTCCTTCTGACTGGCAGCCCGTAATCTGGTACCCAATAATTCACGATTTGCCCATATGATTTATCAAGAGCAAGAGCTAATTGATTGACTGTGATTCCGTCAAAGTTCATCCGTGAGTCTCCGAGCCCCATTCTGCCAGCTTTCAATTTTACTGCATCGATGCTCCGTCCCAAGTTTTGAGAGATTGATTTCAAACTAATCGATCCCCATTTATCCTGGAGGTAATCAATCTCTTCTTTTGTCCAATTTTTGGCGCAACCCATTGATTACACCCCCACCTGTTTTAATTCCGCTGCCTCGGTATCATTCATTGTGATTGTTGCCATCCCGTCCCAATGCTCTCTTATTTCTTGAGCCTTGGCTTTGACAGCTGCTGCCTGTTTTGGCTGGAGAACAATGCTCATAGCCTCCTCGTAATGCTGCTGAGCTTTGGCATAAGCCCGGGAGTGGATCATGTTCATCCATTCCCAGAAGATTTTGTTCGACATCGATTTAACTTTTTGGAAAGCTCTGCGGCGCTGTTCTTCGGTCATGATATCCGTCCTTTCTATTGCAGCCATGCTAGCAACATGCCGAGTAGCAGCAGTGCTAGGCTGAAATTCCGTAATACCACTATTGGTTCTGGCAGCCGTTCTTCTCTTACTGACCCTATGATTCGACCTGAATCGTCCCTAAATCGAATGACTGTTTTCATATGCGGCCCCCATTTCTTAGAAATCAATTTGGCTTTTAATGTATTCCCTGATAGCTTCAACGTCTGCAATGAGCTCACGGAGGTTAGTGGCTTCGCTGGAGTCGATCTTGAGGTTAAGAAACTTACGAGCAGCGCCTAACACGGTAGGATAATGTCCATGAGTTTTGAATATTGGTTTCCCCTCTGTTTCGCCTTTCGCTGGTTTTCCAATTGCTCCAGAGTATTCTTTCAGAGTGAATTCCCTATCATCCGATTCGATATAAAAGCCACCTTCAATATGCACTTTCAAATCCATTCCTCCTTAAAATAGGAACTGGCGTTCCGTCTCAGGCATGTGACTGTCCGCCGCCGCAGGCTTCCCTCGGCGTTTACTTGGAACTGATTTATCCTTTTTCTTCTTTGTTGTCTTAGCTGCTGGGCTGATTATGGCCTGTATGACGTCCTGTTGATACGGTGTGTATGACTCCAATGACTGACCGTTTTTTACTCTTTGTACCGCCTCTGCAATCTTGGCGATGATATAGGCATCCGTCACATTGTGGCTACTGTGAGAATAATTATAGTGTTCAAGAACTGCAGTCGCGATGATAGCTTTTTTGTCGTCATCTTCAGCTAATCGCCTATTTTCATTAACGTACTTCTTTGTACGTTGCGGATTAACATCCACATACGTAAGGCCCTTCCGATAGATCATACTCCTCAACCCACCGTGTATCATTCCCGTGGTAACTCCGCTCTGCGTACCCATGGCCGGCTGTTCAATGGCGATGATGTCACCGGGTTTCAGCAATTGATAGAGTTGATTCTCTAGTGAGACGAGTTGTTGTGTAGTAATTCCACCTTTTTCCTTCCGACCCTTACCCACTAACTCCACTTCTACCAAGGGCCTGCCGTCCTCATCCAAAGCGACAAATCCGGTCTGAGTGGCTGGGTCAATGCCGACAAATCTCATGCCCACCGCCTCCGATACTTCAGGTACCTATCCTCGATCTGGTGAACTATCGCACCTACCCGAGTACGGGTTACTCCTATTTCTCTTGCTGTTTCAGCCTTCGTATTAAACTCCATCAATAGCTTGATCACTTTAATTTGTTGGGGAGTTAGCTTATTTATAAATTCGTTTACTTCAACATCGCTCAGATCATCTTCATGCTCAAAAAGTTCCCAGTATTCGACTGCACGACCTGAATGGTCATGTACTGTTGCATTCAAGGAAACTGATACGTTGTGATTGACTCTCCATAAAGCTTTCTCAGCTGCCGCCAGTGTTGAGTTAAAATAAAGAGAAATTTCTTCGGCTGACGCATCCTGCATTCGTGCTTTAAGGATTTTCCCTGATAATGCATACTCTCGTGTCGGTGGACGAACAATCGGTAGTTTGTCACGGATATAATCCATTACTTCATTCCGGATTAAACTGTATGCCAGCGTCTGCATTGCGCCCTTAGAAGGGTCATAGAAGCGATAAGTCTTTATGAGTCCGATATATCCTTCTTGAACTAGATCATCCAGTTCAACCGGTAGTTTAGTCTTGTATGAACAACGAATGGCAATGCTGTATACCAAACCCTTGTGTTTTCCGATGAAGTCATCTAACTCCCCGAGGTGGGGATTAACAGCTATCATGTCATTCACCTGCTTTCTATCACCATCAAAGCCAATTTGAAAGATTAACCGTAGCCTTTGGTGTATCAGTTTTAGCGGCTACTGGCTTTACAGGGAGCGTTTCAGGCTTACGTGGTGTATTTGTAACCTTATCTTCTACTGGCTCTATAACAGGCTCAGATTTGCTATTCTGTGGCTCGAACTCTTGGAAGTCCTGTCCAAGAATGGCGTACTTCTCACCCAACCCCGGAAACTCTTCAACCAATCTACCCCTGCGATAATACCTCATCAAATCGGCTGTTTTGTCATAGATCCTGTTGATCTTATCCCGTTCAGCTTGCGGCATATCAGACAACGGATCGTCCAACTTAGCGGCCATATCCAACAGTGCAGCCTGAGCTTTGTCATACTGCTCATCGTCTTGAATTAGCTTGCTGCGCATGCTCCTTCACCTTCTTATCAAGCTCATATTTCTCATCCTTGGTAAGGTTGATGAAGCGGCCTGTGTCACGCCTGAAGACCATTTCAAAAACACCAGTACCAATATCTCGACCTTTTGCAATAATCAGTTCTACGATGTTCTTCTTAGGAGTATCAGCGTTGTAGTAATCATCCCGATAAAGGAATGTGACAATGTCAGCGTCTGACTCAATATCACCGCTCTCACGGAGATCAGACATCATAGGTCGCTTATCCGGACGTTTTTCACAATCACGGCCAACAGCCGAGATAGCCACCATACAGACATCGAACTCCCGAGCTATACCTTTAAGTGCTTTCGTGATGTAACCTACCTTCTCGTTATTCTTGGTGAACTTCTTTTCAGTGTTTAAGAACTGAAGGTAATCCACATAAACGACTAGGTTAGGGAATTCTTTACGTAAAGCCTTGACCTGCCGGCGGATGTATTCCACTGTAGCTCCTGGAGTGTCATCGATATAAAGATTGCGGCTTACTATGATAGCAACGGCCTTACTGTAGGAATCCCAATCGTTATCCGACATCATGCCTGACTTAATTCTCTTGTTCTTGATCCCGCCGATAGTAGAAACTAGGCGCTCCACGACCTTCAAGTCCTTCATTTCAAGTGAGAATATTACCGCTGCCCATCCGTCCTTTGTAACAGCGTCCATGTCGTTAAGAACGTACTGGGTCTTACCCATACTCGGGCGAGCTGCCAATATCTCAAGATCACCTTTCTGATGTCCACCGCTCATTTGGTTGATATCGTCATTGGCTGTCTTGGCCCCGGTGACCCCAGAACTAGAAGCTCGATTAATAATCGTCTGACTATGCCCATCGAGGATGGAAGCCATATGAACAGGTCCGCCCTCGTCATCGCCTTTTTGCAGTTCTGTCAGGGCATCTATATGTTGTCTCAGCTCTGCAAGGTCCCCACCGCCATTAGTAGCAATTTGTAATCCGAGTTCAACTAGCTGCCGCTGTACTCTTTCGATTCGCACTGCCTTTTGGTAATAGCCGAACCCGTCTGTAGTAGGTACCGAATCACGGAGGGCCATAAAGTGCGCCATCCCGCCGATCTGAGCCAGCTTTGCACCCCACTTTGTAGCAAGGAACACTGGATCAAATGGATTGGACACCTCGCCACTAAAATGTCTGTGTGCATAGCTGAGTACATTGAATACTTTTTGGTTGTACTCTTCTTCGCTAAAGTCCTCCTTATTTAAAAAGCAGTCATCCATCAAGGTGTGATCTTTCAGCAGAGATCCGAGTACCGCCCTTTGTGCCTCAAGACTCATCAGGGTTCACCTTCAATTTTGAGAAGGTCGCCTGCAGTTGCTCTCTGACATAATCGGGCATCGGTTTCGCATTCTCCGTTAAGTGATATTCTTCAAGCTCCAACATATCCATCTGGTTCTCAAGGCGTTGTATGTCGTATACCGACTGTGGCTGCAACCGATCCTCTCGGATCACATCCGCTATTCGTGGAGCAAATCGTGAGATAGCGATGTGGTCTCTTAAATTGAGCTGCGCTCGAGCATAAGGTATCTCTTGAAGGAATAAGTGCCATAACTGAATCACTTCTTGGGTAATCTCGAATTCAGGAAATGCCGTTTTGATTACCGCGAGTAAGCTGGAGGTCTCCTCGTTGTTCATGCGGTTTCCCTCCTCCTTGGCTGAACTGCTTCAGCAGATCCATCTGCTCTTGGTTCTGCTGCTGTTTGTTTTTATAACCGGCCTTCGCCTGATCCTTCTTAATCCAGACACGCAGCGTCTTGTTGTGGTCCTTCTTATGCTGGCTCGGCTTCTTGTTGGTTTGCCATTCGTCCAAGGCTTCGATAGTATTGTCTACAATCTTTTTACCGAAGTCCTCGCACAGCTTGCCGTACTGTTCTTGAGTTAGAAAAACGGTGTCATGAAATTTAATCTTTTCAGAAGGGATGTCCATATCTCTTATCTCTTCTTTCTTTAGAGTTTTCTTTCTTTCTATCTTGGGTGATGAATTGCCCCCCAAGAGTGGTGAGGATTTACTCCCCTCACTGGTGGTGGATTGCTCACCCCTAATCTTCTTACTGGGGGGTGAGGTTTTCCCCACCTCTAACCACTGATTAACGTATTTATTGAAGGATAATTTCCGGGAGCTGCTACCGTGAAAAGGTTCCGCCACTTTAAGTATTTTGCAGTCCAGCAATTTCCTCAGCTCAGCTTTCACAGTTCGCTGATCGCATTGAATGGCTTCAGATAGGAACCCAACAGACAGCGCATGTGATTTACGGCCAAACCCGTAGGTGTAGCGCCAGACTATCATGATGATGCGGAGCTGCGTGCCGTTGAATCTTCGCTTTGCCACCTCTTCCAAAATTCCATGCGCTATTCGGGTGTAGCCGTTGTCCAGATCCAGTCCTGCCATTCCATTCACCTGCTTTAAGAGGGTAAGCTCTCACGCTTTTGGATAAAGACACAGATACGTTCAATTAGTCCGAACTTGGCTTGGCGAAAACTCATAAACTGAGTTTCGTCACCCCATTGATGAACAAGCTTAGATACTTCCTTTAGCACCTGCGCTGCCTGGTCTAACTCGGGTGCCTTCTGCTCATCAATGGTCCGCTCAATGTGTTCCAACAACATCTTCCGCTCATCCTGTAACTGTTCATTTTCTTCCCGTAGCCTGCCGATCTCATGATTAAGTTTGCAAATCCCCTGCCCAGCACGCCCGAGATGAGCGAGCATTTCATGTTCCCGGCGCTTGTAGTCATCAAGCTGAAGCTTTGCGATGGTTAACTGGTCCAGCAATTTTTTGTTATGAGAAAATATAATTGTCATTTCAAACCACCTCCAAGTGATAATGTTGTCCTGCTATAAAACCTCGCTGCCGTAGAGCCGCCTTGACGGTCATTTCTGCCAGCTTGGGGAGATTGTTACTGCCTGATAAGTGTGTGAGGTAGATGTGTTCACCACGGCCTTTAATTAGCTTTTGTAAGGCTTCTGCAGTCTGCTGATTGCTTAAGTGCCCTAAGTCACTCAGCACCCGAGCCTTGACGCTATCAGGATAATTCGACTCAACAACCATATCTGGGTCATGATTGGCTTCAATGATGTAGATGGAGCCCTCCATCATTTCTAGCATTTCGGAGTCTACCTTTCCGGTGTCGAAGACTACACAGGTACGCGGTCCATCATCCGGCTCAATCGCGTAGCCTACCGGCTCATATGCGTCATGGTGAGTTTGGAATGGATAAAGGTGTACACCGCCTAGATCAATCATTTCGTACTTGCCGTACTTTGTTTCTGCCACCCGTTGGAGATCTGATTCAACACCCGAAATCCCTTTCCATTCACCATCTGTTGCCCATACGGGAATGCCGTACTTATTCGCCATTGGGAGCCCCTTGATGTGATCCCCGTGAGCGTGGGTTATGAAGATTGCGGCGACCTTATCCGGTCTAATCCCTACTTCCAGCAGGCGCTTCTCGATCTTGGTCTTGGCTATTCCAGCGTCGATGAGGATGGTCTTGCCTGATGTTGTAAGAGCGATGCAGTTACCTGCGGATCCAGAGGCGAGAATATCAACTTTCATTTCACTCACCCCTTAGATTTATGCGAGTTAATAATGTTTTCCAAACCAATCTCCTTCACCAATTTCTCACCTATGGCATCCTTTACGGAGTCGTTGATGTGCTTCTTTATTGTCTCGCTGACCTTTTTCACGATGTCGTCTGACATACGTTTTGTCTGTTGATCCAATTGTTTATTAATCAACCAATCCATTCGTGTCCAGTTGTTCCCGTAGCTGCTCTCACGGCCTTCATTATCGACCTTTTTGAGAAGCCATGTATCGCACTTTTCCTTGATCAAGTCGTATATGGTAACGTCTTTCTTTTTCACATCGCCCCACTGGTCAGTAATTGTTACACCTCTCTGGAGGAATTCGGTGTAGGTTTTTTCAACCAACGCGTCCACCTTAGTGGAAAGTTGCTTTAATGCGTCTGATTCAAGACTACCAACAGCTTTATGTGAGATTTTTTGGACGATTGAATCAACAATTTTTTCCTGTATCTTTTGATCTAGCGATTCTTCCTCATCAATCCAATCGATATCTACTGTTACATTAAGCTTCATATCGCACGCTCCTTCATTGTTTTCTCACGCCATTCCTTATCAAAGGTGCATTTCTTAGCAGGCCATTCGTAATGCCGGCGACCAAGCACGAAAGTTACAAACAACCCTGTAGCCTTCTCGTAGTAGGCACCGTTTAGAACTTCAACTTTTGGTGCTTCCAAGGAGATAAGATCAGCGCCGCCGAACAGATCTAGTTGCTCTTTTTCGCTTTGCTTTGCGATTACCACCGCCCCCTGTCAGTTCTCCATAACAGCGAGGGCATACTCTTAAGCGTCCAAGATATTCCTCGCGGTCTGGATTTATCTCGCTCCCACAGACCATACAGTCCGGGGAGAGAGTGTAAATCTCAACAACTGGTATATCAGAGTGGGAGGTCATCGTCTTGGGCTTGTGCCGCTAGCCGCTCAGCAATGTGAATGTCCATGATTTTCAGCAGGCCCGTCAGTTCCTTAAGGTTAGGTTTATCACCCTTCGTCTTAACGTTTTCTGCAATATAAGCAGCCATTTCCTCAGGTTCTGTGATTCCTAACTGGGAGAATTTTATTTTCATATCAGCACGGGCTTGCTTTATACGATCTTCTTCGTTGGGAGTTGTAACTCCCTGATTCCCACCAGGGCTAATAACTTCCGGATCTTTTGCAGTCGGAGTGATATCCTTCCGCTCGTAACTCGCTATATTCTCTACACTAGGACCCGAGTTAACAAATTCATCCTCAGACACTTCAATACCGTATTGACGCTTGAAGGCTCGTTTAATTGCATGTTTTACAATCATGTCATCGAAATAATCCTTCCACATTTGACCGTTTCGACCTTTGAGTAGATGTTCGACCTGATCACTTCTAACAATCACTAGAATATTTGGCATTCCTTCACGGTAAGCGATACAATATGCCCCCACTGTCTTACCAGGACTCATTATGTTGGGTTCGTGTTCAACTTCTCCAGTGGCAACATTAGCTTTAAACATGTCGTTCTCTCTAACTTCGGAAGCAATAAATCCTTTATATTGCGGGTGAGACTTTGCGAGTGACACAATGCCTTCTACTGCAATTTGCATACTCATTACCGGGCCGTCTTTGCCGTTGTATACAATGCAGTAAATTTGATTAAGGAAAGGGTCAAGGCCAGTACGGACACAGGTTTGTACGAATAATGCGAATTGCTCATTGCTAGTGCCTTTTGCGATCGTGGATTTGAGGGTATCGAGGTGTTTTTGAGTGTAGGAGCCTACAACAGCCACCTCATCTTGTACTGCTTGGATCTGCGTATTTGGTTTAGTCATCTATTATTTGCCTCCTGTCGGTTTTAAGTGAGCTGCGAAGTAAGATCCATCCTTAAGGATGTGGTGGTCATAATAAGCACCGGGAACTGTGATGATGATCTCTTTCTCATCTTCGAAGTAAGGAGTTACTGTCTGACCTTCAAAGAGCTTGTTTCCTGGATCGGACTGAATAACGGTGTATGATTTGGGTTTCATATGATGATTGCCTCCATTCAAGGTATAAGTGCAGTTTATTGATGGCTCAGAAAGGCGATAAAGATCGGCAGCGCCTTGCGCTCTTTACGGGAGAGGATAGTCCCAAACTCTTTCTTGATGGCAGTAGCAACAACGGAAGGACCAAGATTGCCAGGTACATAAGCTTTCTTCGTGGACTTTTCATGCTTGAACTGGCGGCGGGACTTAGCAACAGCGAAATCACGGGCAGCACCAGCTTGAAGTGCAGCGATAAGAGCAGAGTGTTTATTGGTGATACGGAATTTAATTGTCATGGGAAGACTCCTCCAATTTGATACCTAATTTTTGATTCTCAACAGCTCTGACAAGGATCAACTGTCCTGCAGGCTGACCGATTCGGAATACACTCTCCGAGTCATCTACAGCCAGTGGTGCAATAATGTCGCCCATCTTACTGAGGACTGCCGCCAGCTCAATACCAGCATGAGCACGTTCGGAACGTGAGAGTTTGCTGTAAGGCTTGCCATCGCGTTCGATTTCAAAGTTAGGCTGTGGATCACCGCCGCCTTTAAGCTCTTTGAATAGGCTAATGGTCAGTGTGGTGAACATGTCTTGAACCTTAGCAGCTTGTAATTCTGCTTCCTTGGCCTCGTAAGCTTTCAGAGCGTCAAGGATAAAGATGCTGTCGTTACGGCTGGAGAGTGTGTCTAGCTCTTCAGTACGGGCTTTGTCCAGATCAGCTATAAGAGGATTGCGGACATTGTGCGCATGGATTGTGTCTGCTGTTGCGTCTCGTTTCAATTCGAGTGAGTTACGTTCAGCGATCAGCTCCGTAACATCAATCAGTTCCACTGCAGCCAGTTCTGCCTCTACTGCTTCGCGCTCCGTTACTGCCTGCCCATGCTCGGTACGTAATGGTAGTTTTCGAGCTTCTTTGCTGGCCGTGACAGCCTCCACAGACTCAGGATCAAGTGGACGTTTGCATGTCGGGCATTCCTCTGCGATTTCTTCCCCGTGAACTTTGAAGTACCGCGCCTTTGCTGCCGCTACCTTTGCCCGGGCTGCTTCGAGCTTACTTTCCAGTACCATCCGTTTCCGCTTAGGCTCATATGCAAGCTCTATCTTTTCTTGAAGTGTTCTGATTTGTAATAGAAGGGCGGAGTCTTCAGCTCTCACAGCCTCAATATCAGCAGGAGCTTCTGGGAGCTTAAGTAACTGACCTTCCAGTGCTTCAACCTTACCCTGAGCCCGTTTAAAGGCCGTGTCCTTATCGTTCTTATTCTTGGTGTGAATGTCTTTCAGTTGAGGCCGTGTATGCTTCTTGGTGAGCTCCTGCAGCTTTGAGGCTTGGGGATTAAGTACGATGTCCTTTTGCTTCTGGTCAGGAGTTAACCGACTCATTTCCGCAAATACTTCCTTAGCAGCTGGGGCTGTGGTGAATCTCATCATTAGTTCACGTTGCTTGCTCCAATGAAGAGTGAAGAAGTAAGTAGGGTTATAAAGGGATAAGAACAGGTCTTTCTCGAATAGGGATTTCACAAGCTCATCGAATTCACCGGATTTGGTAGGGACCTCGTTAATGTAGAAAGTGTTCTTGCCTTTCTCGATGCCGCGTCCTAGCATAAATTGCTTGTCGTCCACCTGAAGGAGTATTTCAGCCTTCACCAGATCAAATTTATAGTTGGTAGGTGTTGGATCAAGCTTGCTGCCCAGCGTATCCGTGCCGTACAATACCCATGAGGGCATTTCGAGAATGCTTGACTTGCCTTTTGCATTGTCTCCCGTGATCTCTGTTCTCTCGCCAAAGGTAACTACGAGATCGCGGTGAGCTTTAAAGCAGTGTGCGTTGACGGATAATAATTTGATGTGTGGCATGCGTTATTTACCTCGCTTTCAGCTGAATTTGTGCTCAAAACCCCGTTTTTGGCAAAAAAAATTATGGCCTGCTCATTTTGAGGCTTGCCTCCTTGGAAAATGGCATGTGTTTTGCGCGTCCTCTTTTAACAGCCTGTTCAGCCTCTTCCTTGCTTTTATACAGTCCGAGACGAAGCTTAGTACCGTTTACGCCAAGATGTGCGACCCATTTTCCGGATTGTTTATCCTGCGAAACTCCTCGCATACCAGAGGTGTTATTTTTTTGATTCCTTCCTCTGTTCTGCTGATTTCCTGATCGCGTTGTGACTCTGAGATTTGAATCTAAGTTATCAAGGGTATTGTTGTTAAAGTGATCAACGACCATGTCTTTCGGACATTTCGTCACCCATCTATGAAGATACATCACAGATATCTTTCCATTTGGAAGTATCACCCTACCGGCACAGTAGAAGCTTTTTGTGATAGGGCTCCAATTTGCATACCAAGTTCCTTCATAAGACTGAACCATTTCAAGATTTTCAGTGCTAATGAACGTTACCATCCTTCCGAACTTGGGACTATTCAAAATTATTTCAGTGACATTGCCTCTGATCCAAAATTTGTTTTTCAGTGCGCTCACCTCCACCGTTTAATTCAAGGAAAGACTCCCGTCAAATTCAACCCAATATTCGTTCCCGACGTTGTCATTTACCATGACATCCACAGTTCCATCTGGTGCTACCATCACGTCAACCACTGTGATTTGATGAGTTACTGTTCCTGTCTTTCCGATTAAATCCTCCCGTTGTTTACCCAATGTTTTCACCTCCCTTCCAGTAGTAATAATTATTTACGATTGTTCCTTGATGACCTCATATCCTTAGCTGTTGTAGAATCGCTAGGATAGGATATATTCAACGGCTGAGCTGTCACATGTCCCTCCAGGTTCTTTTTAGCGGCTGTCATATCGAATCCTACACCGCATGGCTTGCCGTACTTCCCAAACAGTTCTTTGCGCTCCATATCGTGAGCTGTACGGCAATGTAGATTAGTAATTACATCGCCTGTATGACCGCAATTAGGATAAGGACATTTGACTGTGCTACGGATGATGATTGTCATACACACGCCGCTAGTTGTTCTAAAGGAGAAGCCCATAAGCAAAGCAACGCTTCTCTATGAATGCGGCGTTCGCGGATTGCTTGACGCTCCATGTTGCTGTCACCAACTTCACGGGCTGCATAGAGTACTCTGAGCCATTCGGCCATCTGTACGCGATGATACTGTATTTGCTGTTCTGCGGTCATATCAGCTGTGCCTCCAGTTCTTCGATTTGTTTGCAAAGATCATGATGCCAATCAACTTCGTTCTTTTCATATGCAAGCTGGGAGAGTTGCTTAAGTTCGTCCAACCTTGCAACAAGTTCTAGATTCTTCATAAGCAAAGGCTTCATAAATTCCAATTCAAGGCGGCTAATATCAAGTTCCCCCCTATTGTTTAGGTTCATCGCTGTTATAACTGCAAGTTGGCGGTGTACCTTGTGGATGGCGATCATAAGGATTCTCCTTTCTTTGTAGGAATATTTCCCTCTCTGTCGAATTGGTAGTTGAGATTACTCGAATCCGAATGAAGGAGTGAACAGATTGGAAAACTATCAAAAAATCATTAAAGATTTAGACGAGAGTGGAATTTACGATAAGGTAAGAGATAGACTTTCTAATTCGACAATAATCGCTATTTCAGCTTTAAAGGAGAAAGACCTTGATCCAAGGAATGATGATTTTTTATTCGCTTTGATTAATACTGTTTCCGTTGAAGCTGTTCGACAGGCTGTTGCGATTTCGGTTAAGATACTGGAGCAGCAACTCAATCAAGATTCTTGATTAGATTTATAACTCTGGTAATCCGACAGAGACCGCTCAACTGTTTTCTTTGTAGCGACCATATCGATCTCGGGTAAGTCACAAGCGTTAAAGACCACATGGTTTTCTTCAGAAACTGCCGCTCTAACGGTGGTTTCTTTTTTTGAGTTGATCATACAAGTGATACCTCCTTAAGTTTTATCCCTAACAACATTCCTTGTTCGAATGCGTCCTTTTCGGCTTGTTCAATCTGCTCTATCATCAACAAGATCAATTTGTTATTTTGTTCACTTGATGTAGGCAACGAACTGATCAAGTTACTTAACTCAAAAGCAATCTCATTGAATTTGTCTGATCTCTCAATTTTGATTGTGCTTGAATCCACAGGAATACCACCTTTCTATAGGGTACATACGCCGATCAGATAGGAATCACCTGAATTTTTTGGTTTCCACTCTCCAATGAATCGAATCCCTTCGTCATAATTAATCTCCAACGTATCCCTATAAGACCGAACACCAAAACGGTTTCGATAATCACTCCATAAGAGACTGAATGCTCTTCGTTTGTGAAGTTTGAAGTTATCTGTAACTGCTAATCCGAGTAATTCCTGCAGCCTTACCTTACCTCGCAACTGAAGTGCGTCCTGTTCCTTACGCCGACAGATAACCCGCTTTTTTAAAGAGTTGTTCTCCTTGATCAGCCGTGCGTTTTCCTCCTCTGCCTGCGCCACACGTATCTGCAATTGTTTTTCATCCCTCGATAACAACAGCTTTTCTTGCATCCTCGCCAACCTCCTCAATCACTTGGTTTTCCATTGCCTTCAACCATTTGGCTCGTTGATGATTGACTGTTTCGTCCAGCTCTGCCCAAAACAATACTGCTGCTTGAATGGCTTCGCGCTGTTCGTGAATAGGCATAAAATGTACCAGGGCTGTTGAAAGGTCTACTTCCACATAAGCACGAGTCTTACTAAGTGCCTCCTTCATCTTTCGGAGATCGTATTGCTTCTTCTCCAATGCCGAGTACCGTTCCTGAAATTCTTCTTCCATTTGGCGTTTGGCTATGGACAATTGATTGATTTCCTCGGTCATCTGTTGGAGTGTTTCTTCATCTTCCTTAGAGCGACCTTTGCGCTTTTTAAGTATCGCTATCTCCTGCTGCAGCTTCTCCTGCTGCTCAGTATGCTGCTGGATAGACAACTGTCTGGCTGTCTCTGCTTGCTTGGCTCTGAGTTCAGCAGCGTCCTTTTCTTGCTGTGTCTCCTTGAGCGTCTTTTTGACTTCCTGTAGTTCACGAGTTGTCATATCCACAGGTTTTTTCGTCTCGCTGCTTGATTCTATAAAATGCGGCTTTTCGCGTTCATCTGGAGGCATTGTAGCTATTTCATATAAAGCACGTAATCCCAAACCGTGGAACGTGCCACGTTCTTCGAGTTCACTTGCCACTTTCATGAAGCGCCTTGCTTGGGACTCTTCAATTTCAACTGATTGGAGCCATTTCCCAAACTCTCCATGTGCCAAGTCATTATCTTTCACATGTTTCAATCGCTTTCCAATTTCAAAAAGTGATTGGCCGGCTACCTGCTTGTAGCTGTTGATCTCGGCTGTGATAACCTGCAGGTCAGTTGATAGCGCTAGTTGGTTCATGCTCATTCTCCTTTCTGAAATTAATTTATGAACCAGGGGTGCTTATCTGAGGATATTTTATAATCTCAAACAATTCAGTCCACTCACATTCCAACACTTCGCAAATACGTTTCGCGGTACGTGGCGATGGATTTCGTTCGCCATTCGTTATTTGAGTAGCAGTTGGTTGTGATATTTTAATTTCTTTCGCGAAGTCAGTTTTGCTAAATCCATTCATAATAATTAGAGAGTTAAGTTTGTCAGAATCCTTAACCATGATTTTCAAAGCTTTCTCTCTACGGGAATCCGTGCTTTTATTTTCGACATTTGCCATCGTTCGTTCACCTCCTGAACACATAGTATTTCATAATAAGGAAATATCATAATACCGAAATGTCCTGATTTAGTAATAAAAGTGGGACTTTTCTCCTTTTATCTCTCAATATCTTGACTATTCTTATATTTTGAAATAATATTCCTGTGTACAGTAATATAAATTGGAGGAATTGCAATGGAAGTCCATGAAAATGTAAGGCGAGTTATGGAAAACAGAGGGTTAACACAATACAGACTAGCGCAGTTATCGGGGATTCCCCACTCTACTTTAAGCACTTTCTTGAATGGGGGAGTTAAAAACCCATCTATGGAGATGGTTTCAAAGTTAGCTGAAGTTTTGGACGCTACTACTGATTACATCTTAGGAAAGACAGATGTTAACCTGTATGACTGGCTTCCTTCACCAAAGGAAGAAGAGGAAATGAATGCAACAAAAAACCCTAGCTATTCTAATGAGCAAGGGTTTGAGTCTGACGATATTTTACCGATTGAGGAATTGATAAAAAGACGACTTACCTATAAAGGATATGAACTAACTGAGGAACAAAAAATTAAATTTGGTAAGCTTGCCGAGGGGATTGCGGATCTTCTTGGCTGATCAATCCTTCTAAAAAATCTATTAATACTGTAACATTTGCTCCCTTGTCTTTCAATTTTTGAAGGTAAGTGTCCAATTCGTTTGTTTCAATAGGTCATCCACTCCTGGTGTAATATAGTCCGCCGCGATAAGTAAAACAAGCATATCATAAATACGAACAAAATACGAACACTTTTTTACAGAATTACACAAAGAAAGGAGTAACCCATGGGTTTCCGGCTCGGGGATTGTCTCCTGCTGGAACGACTCAAAGATAAAGGATGGACACAAGCGTACTTTGCCAAAAGAATGAACGTCTCTCGACAGTATGTAAACAAGATCATTAGTGGAGAGCGCAAGATGTCATTCGAATTTGCGATAAACGCAGCTCATATACTCGGTTGTCACACCGCCGATCTGTACATCCTTGAAGTCGTTCGGAACAGGAGTGAGTAGATTTTCTACTCTCCCACGAGCTATACGTCACCCAATAAGGTTACATCATGTTCATAAAAAAAGCATACACCATCGCACTAACAAATGCTGTCGTTTCATGTCACGAATTATCGACCGTTGACGGACGCCGAACGGTAGTCAATCCCTAATTTTATCCTGATTCCGGCGTGAAACCTTCACATACTTCCCTTTTCCCGTTTTGTCGAAATACGCCTGCTTCGAAATTTTGTCATAATATTTAACTTTGTCCACGTTGGTTACATTGGATTTATCCAGCGTATCGAATCCCTCAGGGAGCAACAGAGCCGCGAAGTCTCTCAGGGATACAACAGGTCGGTATACTTGATCCGTCGTGTGTATCAGCGTCTGAGAGCCCTCAGATTGGATGTACAGGATGTTTCTTGAATCAATTACCTGGTCTTTACCCGTTTGTATATGCACGACTGGAATGTCCATGCTCATCACCTCGGGGTTAGGTTGCCACGTAATATCCAAGATCATACAATTATATAGTAAATTTCACCAAATTCTGATAAACTGTCCATAGCATTTATTATCATTTATAGGGGGAGCATCATGAAGAAACCGATATATAAACGCTGGGGCTTTTGGGTTGTTGTACTTGTGGTCGGAGGTATTATAGGAATATTTAATGGGGATGATGATCCAGTTGAAGTAGCAACTCCTACAGCTACCGTAGAACCTGCACAGGATGTCGTTGCTGAGGTAATAAGCGAACCTACAGCGGAAGCCACAACCGAGCCTACAGAAGCACCAATAGAAGCACCAGTTATTGCGGAGTCACAGGCTGTAGTACCTTCATACGAAATTATTGATGAACGCTTAGATAAATCGGGAATGTGGTATCTCACCTTATCTACTGAATCAACAGATGAGGCTCAATTAAAAGCATTAGTCGAGAATGGACGTCTCCTTGCTCTCGAAAGAGACAACGGCGCTACCTGTGTATTTACGGACATTCAACATCCTAATGACGATAAGGTTAACATTGCTGTAGGTAAGATAGCATTAACTGAAAAGGGTGTTATGCAAACTGGTTTGAAGGATACCAAAGATATTGAGTTTGAAATTATAAAATAAATGAAATGGCCCCGGGAATCCCTCGGGGTTTTGCTATGTCTCCACAATCTAGAACACGCATAATTAACGCACATTTAGTTATTGACACGCATTAATAACGCGTGTTATAATAAGGATATAGAAAGGAGGTCAAGTGGTGGGGAAACAGCGAACAGTACGGGAAGTGCTTCAAGCCCTAAAGAGAGCCGGGTTTGTAGAATCGCCAAATCATGGCAAAGGAAGCCATAGACGCTACATAAACCCGAAAGACCCAACGAAGTTCGCTGACATTGCTGTCCATAGCATGGGTGATACGCTGGCAAAAGGGACTCTAAGCAGCATTGAACGCCAATCCGGGCTGAAATTTTAGCCCGGAGTTTCCCTATCCTGACCATCCTAACGATAAAGGAGCGTGAATGAATTGAAGAACCATTACGTTTATCCCCTTGTTGTTGAGCGTACAGACACCAATTTAAGCATGTATTTCCCAGACTTTCCTGGAACAGCCGTGACGGCTGCTGACATCACAGAAGGTCTAACACGGGCAAAAGAGATGCTATCCTTTCGTGCTTTGGAACTGGAAGAGTCTAGACAAAACTTGCCTCAACCTTCCGAACCTAATCAAATTACTTTAGAGGACTCGAGCGACCTTATAGTTTACGTGGAAGTGTTTATGCCACCCTTTCGAAATGTGGAAGCCAACAAAGCCGTAACAAAGAATTGTACATTACCGAAATGGCTGCGCGATGCTGCTGATGAAGCTGGCTTAAATTTTTCTCAAGTCCTGCAAAGTGGGCTTAAGGAAGCTCTCGGATTGGATAGACGTAAAGTCTGAGGAGGATGAACCATAGTGAAATTCGGAATGCGGATGCCTAGCATAAAGAAACGTATAGCAGCGCGTACTAGTGTTAAGCGTCAGATTGTCCAGCGTGCGGGGATCAAGATGCCTCGTGGATATGGATGGTTACGCAATCCTAAAAAGGCCGCCTATAACAAGGTGTATAATAAGACCTCATTTGATATTTTCAGTTTGATTAAGAAAATATTTAAGTGAAACAAAAATACCCCGCCGACCAATTAAGGTTAGCGGGGTATTTACCGATTCTATCGGATTGCACGCTCGGTGCTTCCGTTTCGTGTAATTACACATTATCACGTATGGGACAATCTGTAAATATTAAAATTATGACATTGGATAGACTTCATGATTGCGATCAAACCAAACAATCTTAAATACATTTCGACTTCTATGACCAAATATCCTTGCTCTTCCTGAAACTCTACATTCCCATATTGTCACTTCAGGAGATATGTATGCCGGCAAATCACAAGAGAACGTAGAACTATCCACACTTTTAAACCCTTTGATTTTTCTCAACTCCGACCACTGCTTACCGCTAAGATCACGTAAAGTAGCCATTAAAGCTTTTAATTCATCAAACTGCCAGTCCGATAACTGGAAATGATTCGGGCAGCAATCGATAAAAGAAAAAACCGGACTCAAGTGATCCGTAGACCCTTCGTCCGGAACGTTGAAAGCCTCAGGTGATATCGTTTTGCCGCCAAGTTGAGACTTCGGTTGATGGCCTAGTACCGGCTTTTTCTTTTTCTTACTACTCATCCTCTACTAGCCCTCCATAATACTCCGTCATCAGATCATCCGATATCGGGGTATCACAGCGAGCTCCCTCTGGAAGATCACCTCTTGTACTTAACCAAGGTTCTTCTTTGTGGGTTAGTGCTTCTAAATATTTAGCATCAAATCTACCGTACAAGGACCATATTTGATCAAGATAGTCCTTTTCACCTCTACTGTAGTCAGTAGGGTCAAAATCCTCCGGGAAAGGTATCGGCTGGTATCCGTACCCCCTGTACACTTGGAATAATTCGGGGTTTACTGGGCCGTGTGCCCATGCTTCAAATTGCTTGTCTTCGAACAATCTTCGTCCGTAAATAGCCAAGTACCACGCCTGCGCATAATAGACGATCTTTTGGAGTTTCAGATGCGTAATCAAAACTCCCTCTTCTTCATCAACTTTGCTCAAGAAGTATTTAGCGGCGCTGAAAATATCCATAATTCTCGCCTCCAATTACACACATTATGCCACTTAGTGTGTAATTTGTATACGATCATGGCTATTTTGTAACCATTTTTTTATAAAATGTATACGTTTTGCTAACAATAAAATAAAAAAAGCCCACCAGCCTAAGCCGAGGCCACTGAAGAACTAACCATTTTGGATTAAGTGCTTCGTCACATTCAAAAAGAAGCATCACCCCCTCAGGGAAGATGTCTTCTTTTTGCTGTATTTGGCTGCACAACCATAATCCTTATTAGTCGTGTAGCTTCAAAATCCTCTTCAGATTAACTGCGAATATCGCCATTGCTCCTTGTAGCTCCATGCCTAAGAGACCCGAGGATATGGCTACATCGTACCCGTGTCTGTGTTTCAGTTCGCTATTCTTGGCTTCAATCTTGTACCGTTCTTTTGACTTGTCTTTGAAATAGTCGCTCTCTTGGAAAGCCATTTGCTCCGAATGCTCGTCGGACTTTATGCTCACGGAATAGGTTTTCGTCTTGGATCCTTCCTTGTAGCACCCTTCTTTGAATGGACATCGCTTGCACTTCTCTACGTCAAAATAATACGTGACCACCTGGTTTTTACCGACACCCTTCTTTCCTTGCCGTGCTTTGCGGATCGCCATGTGGCCGGCCTTGCAGACATACAGGTCAGCGTCTTTGTTGAACTCAAACTCATCTTCTTTCTTGCGGTTCCCTTGCGTAATCATCGGGTTTAATTTGGCCACCAGTTCCATGTCGTTCGTCTTTGTATAGATGAGATTGTCCTTCTCCGAATAAGCCGTATCTCCAATTACCGTTCGGACGTCCATCCCCGTGGCTTTACTTTTTTCAATCAGATCTTGCAGTTGTTTACCGTCATTCTTTTCGCCCGTTGTAACAATGGCCGCTGTAATAATGCGTTCCTCTGTCATAGCCAAGTGAGTTTTGTATCCGAAAAAGGACGAGTCCGCACTTTTGTGCCCGACCCGCGCATCCGCGTCTTCTGCGATTCGAAGCTGCTCCACATCATCCTCCACGGTTTCCTTTAGCAGGTTTAGCGGTTCTTGCAGTTTCGGTACCAATGGTAGGCCCAATTCGTTTTCGACGGTATGTATGAGTTTGTTGCAGTAGGAGATCTCGTCTTCCAACACTGTGCTGGTATTCTTCGTCGGCAGCTTAGTCTTGACGGATTCGTCCATCGCATAGAGAGCTTTGCGTACTTTCCGGGCCCGGTCCTGAAGGATCTCTTGCGGAGACTTCTGGTTGTAGCGCGCTTTGGTATGGGTTGCGTCCACAATAATTGCAGTGCTCTTCAGGATTCCTATCTCAATGGCGAGTGTCACGGTTTTCCCAATGAGTAAGTCCAGCTATTCATGTTTTTCAGGCGTAGCTTGCGGAACTTGGTTAAGGAGCTGGGATCCATAACCGGGTCCTCTGGCGCCATCCCCAGAAAATACTTAAAGGACAGGTCATACCGGGACCGTTCCACGATGTCCACGTCAGACAATTCAAATATTGCTTTAAGGAGCAAGTATTTAAACATCCGAATCGGGTCGATGGCATTACGCCCGTTATCGAGGCAATAGTTCACTTGAAGTTCTTCGTAGATAAATGAAAAATCTACAAGTTCGTTGATTTGCCGAAGCAAGTTATCCTTCGGCACTACCATATTGTAGAGTTCGATGTATGGACTCAACACCAAGGTCTGTTGTTTCTGAATCATTCCGGCTCACCTATTTCCCCCATGATACTTAAGTATACAGGAAAAAGGTGCAGTTCCTCCTTTTTGTAAGGAGTAACTGCACCTTTTTTAAAATCACTTTTTCAGTGGCCCCGCCTAAGCCAGTGGGCTTTTTCGTAAGCGTTTGGGAATATGAAGTTGATATCTTCGAATTACCACACCTCATAAATTGACTCTAAATCTGGCAAGTCAATGGTTTGACCAGCTAAATGATGCGTAGAGTCCTGCAGATATTGAATCTTACCGTCTGTTACAAAGCTATGGCATACCCGCTTTTAACGTAGTGCGCCCCACTCCATAGTAACCAGTAGAGACGGCGACAACGTTGGGCGTTCATAGTCCTCGTTGAAAGACCATTTGTCTTTCGGAACCGCATGATTCATGTTACAACCAAGGCAGTAAAACCTAACCTGTAATCCATTATCGAATGATTGAGATCTCATACTACACCTTACGAGTTAGTGTTGCTGTCTTAGTATCTTTATTCCATCCAACAGTCGCATCTAATGCCTCACCAGCTGTTCTCAATGGCACGTACACTGTTCCATCAATAAAGAGTCCGTCCTTCTGTTTCACACCGTTCACAATAAAGTTTGCTTTCTCTGCTTTCACGTCATTACACTCCTTCATGTATATTTCGATTTTTGCTTGTGCTTTTGCGAGTGCTGTTTCAGATGGTTTGATGCCTGCACGTAACTGAGAAATAGTTAAACCAAAGGACATTTGAAAATGTGGTGCATCCTTGATACTGGTGAAATCCCCACCCCATTCAAATCCTAGTTCCTTAGCCTCATCAACTACTTCTCCCCAATCAGTTGCCTTATCACAATCACCGTCACGTTTGAGATCCCAAGATACTGCTGATCCATTCGGAAGTAACAATGCAAAGTCTACTGCAAGGCCATAATTATGATAGCTGGTACCGCCCTTAGCATTGGTAACAATTGATCCTGGCTTGGTGCGACCCTGCGCATAGAGGGCCTCCTGTTCTTCAATTGTCCTTAGCCCCTGAGTAATAACAATAGGTACACCACGTTTATAGCACCGCTCTATCAGTGCGAGAGTAGCAGCTAAGACAACCGGTTGTAATCCTACCAATCGTTTATTTGATTTACTCTTTACTTGCTCCAATGTTAATGACACTCTAAGTCCTCCTTATGCTGATTGATCATTATCCGGGTGATCCGGTTTGGCCGGATTATTCTTGGCCTTATCCTCACTGAGTTGCAGTAAAAAATCCTTGACCACAGGCGGCATATACACGCCCAGGACACCTATGTTTTCAATGACGCTTAAACCCTCGCGTCCCGCATAAAAATAAATGGCGGCCGTGCGAAAGATCGGGGCTCCTGGTTGCAGCCAGTCATCCATCAGTGCAGACAGGCCGACAACAAAAAGGACGACCCCTTTGCGGATGCCGCCCCAGAACATAACGTCACTGCTCACCGTTTTGGTCTTGATTGCGCCCAGCAGCCCGGTAATATAATCAGCAACCATAAAGGCCACCAACACTTGCAGAGCTTTATCCCAGCCTCCCAGCAGACCCGCAATGGTTGCCAGCAATCCCGCCATAGATGTAATGCCCCCCGTGGCAACCTCGCGGCTCCCAGAGCCGACAGCAGCCGTATATATGATTGTCGACAATTGCTTGATATGATAGAGCATTCCCTAGCTCCCTTCTCTCTCTCTAATTACTTTTCTACTTGTGCACCAAGGCCTTGCACAATATAAATTTTAATAAGTGCTTCTCGCATGTAATCGCCACGTATCGTTTTACCCACCACGGCATTGTTGCGCCAATAGGCTGGAGTGTTAAACATCCCATGATCTTTAAGCCAGGACAGTGCCGCCTCAAAATCCACATCCGAGATCCTAACCTTTTTGACCGGCATCGTGGCGGCTCCCACAAATCGCAATGCTCCATAACCTTGTAAGGTACTTGCCACATCCAAAAGGATGGTGTTTCGGTTAATAAGCTCTTCATACAACTCCCGTGAAGTTGCATGTCTACCAAACGCCTTATCTAATTTGTTAGCGATCAGCGCCAAGGCACCTGCCACATGAGGAGCAGCCATGCTGGTACCCGAGGAGTATACATATCCGCCGCTATTACTCGTGCTGAGTACATTTACACCAGGAGCACAAATATCGATTTGGTTATTGGAGTTGCTAAAGTAGGCCACTCCACCCCACATATCGTAAGCACCGACAGCGATGCACTCTGGGTAATAGGCTGGATAATTAACTTCGTTCGTTTCACTATTACCGTCTCCTATGTTGCCGGATGCGCAAACGATAGCTATATCGGCAGCATCCGCACGCTTAATAGCATCGTGGAAATCCTGTGGTGCCCAGATCGTACCTAGTGACATCGATATAACCCGCACACGTTGCCCCTGTGGCCCTCGCCAAGCTATGGCATAATCGATTGCCTCGATAATGTTATACACGCCGCCACTTCCATCAGAACTCAATACTTTTAACACCAATAACTTCACATCCGGTGCCACACCGACAACTCCGATCCCATTACCCCGCACTGCAGCAATCGTCCCGGCTACATGGGTACCGTGAAAGTGGTTGTCTGAAAAATTATCTGAATCCCCACCGTAATCTGTAGTAAAGTTCTTACCACCTTTGATCTGTCCTGCAAGGTCTGGGTGATTGTTACAACCTGTATCTAACACAGCCACAACTACCTCTGATCCGTCATATCCGCGATCCCACATAGCACTAGCTGCAATGTCTTGAACACCATCCGGGGTAACTTCTGCGGATGATGATGACGTACCAACAATATGTTCTAAAAGTCTAACGTTCATGTCCTGCCTCCATTGGTTTATTGGTGACTTAGTAAATCATTATTACTGCCCAGCCAACTGATCCATAAGTGTAAATACCGCTGCCTCTAATGCGGCGATCCTCTCGGCATCTGATGGCTCTATGATTGGCGTGGGCTCTGGATCTGCAATAGGCTCATCCGGCAACTCAATCAGCTCGGACTCTCCGTTTTGTGCGTTATAGATTACCTGCATCATATGCTGTACACCTCCACGATAGATCCGTTTGCGATATAGGCAGGACTGGATGCATAAATTCCTGCATAAATAGCTGTAAATGGCTCAGGAGTACCGTTATATAATGACCCTTGTCTACCTTCTGCGCCGCTGGCTACCGTATTGTCATAGTAATAGGCGGACCATGAGACATCAGCACATTTACGCGGTGTGCCCCCTTCAAAGTCCAAGACAAGCCGTGACCCAATACTACCTAGCCTGCCGACATTAAAATTAGCCCCGCCGAGTGGGTTATAAACCAGATCTCCGTTCAGAGCCCACTCATTTGGTCGTATATCCCAACCGTAGGTCTTATCATCCAAACTAGATAGCATAAACGCCTTTACCCGTGCCTTTAGCAACGTTCCGAGACCGGAGATAACAAAAGATTTTATGATGGCTCTTTGGAAATGAAACTTATACGGATTAGCCCCCAGTGCTGTTATATCCACTGCCGCGCCGCCGGATGTCAACGATATCTGGAAAGTGTCCGCTGTGGTGTTAATCACGTAATAATGCACCTGCGACATCCCTGTAGGATAAACAGCACCTTTTGTGTTAAAGCCAGATGATGGTGTCCACGCCGGGAATATAATCTGCCCGTTTATTAAGCCATGGGCAACCGCCGTAAAAGTATCAGTGCTGATGTTTATGCTTGTGGGTTGGATAACAGGATTGCCGGTGTAGGCGTAGGATGCCAATAATGCAGGCCCATTCGCACCACCACCCACCGTTGGAGTCGTCCATGCCGTGTCATAATCGGATGCGCTCGCTTTGGTCAATACCTGACCTAATACACCGCCTGTCGGTACTCCTGGACCAGCAGGGCCCTGTAAACCTTGCAATCCCTGTAAGCCGGTATCTCCAGTATCTCCTTTTAGACCCTGCAACCCTGTATCACCTTTAGGTCCAGTCAAACCCTGGGTGCCCTGCGGTCCTTGTGGTCCTGTGGCTCCGATATCACCTGTATCTCCCTTTGCCCCCGTCAATCCAGTAGGACCTTGAGGGCCTTGTGCTCCAACTGCGCCGGTATCTCCCTTACTGCCCGTCAACCCGATAGGACCTTGTATCCCCTGCGCACCTGTCGGCCCAGCAGGACCCACACTGCCTGTATCACCCTTGGGTCCAGAAGGGCCTTGTGCTCCGATATCTCCTTTGTCACCTTTAGGACCTTGCTCTCCTAGTAGACCTTGCGGACCTTGAGGACCAGTAGAACCTATACCGCCCGGATCGCCTTTATCTCCTTTAGGTCCTTGAGGTCCAGGTATTCCAGCACCACCGCCACCGATGCCTGTACTAATGATAATTGTTGCAGGTCCCGGTCCAGGTGTTACATTAATCGGCACATCGCTCATTGCGTCACATCCCTTAACACGTTAATCGTTATGGTCTCGCTACTGATGATTAGCCCGCCGACTGTCCGCTGGATATCGGTCTGTAGGACGCCTATCGGCCATTTACTGGTATCTACCACGGACAACACAAACGTATACGGTGTGCCAGCATTGTTTATGGTCACCTCAGAGGTCAGTTGCCCAAGACTATTACGGACTTGACTCCGTAACTCCGACAGAGTGGCTCCATCCCACGTAGCCGTATATATAAAGGTGTCTCCACGTTTTATGGTTAGGTCAGCCATCGTAGGCCTCCTTGTAAAAAGATAGCCCCCGGGGTTCCGAGGGCAAAATAAAAACGCCTCTATGGGCGCTACCAGTTAAAACTATAATTGGGGTGTTAGTAAAATCATGTTAGCCTCTGTTTCTGAAATGTACCTTGGGGCATAGGATCGTACTTTGGCTTCGGTTATTTTACCCATTACATACTGGTTCAGTATAAATGTATACATAGTATTTTCACCTCCTTTCAAGCGTTTTGTATTACATCATTCCGAAATCCATAAGCATCAAGATAGCCGCTTCAGAAGCTTCTTGTCTTTCTTTTAGAGCTGCTACTTCTACAGACAATGCGGGTTGTGGCGGCGTTACCTCTCCTGGCGCTTGTGGGTCGGGGTAGCTGAATAGCAACTCTTTGGTGGTAGGGTTAACACCTGTTAGGCGACCTTCTATGAAGTCTTGGGCATAATCTCCGTATTCCAGTGCAATAACGTCTACGGTTTCTTTTACACGCTCTGCAAGCCGGGCATACATTTCAAAGTCTTGATCCTCTGTGAACTCTACAATACTCCCGGCACGTTCGCTAGTAATCTGAATAACCACGCCTGTTCCTTTGTCGAAATAAATTTTTCTGCCTATCTGCATAAGTACACCCCCATCATTCTATGACCATCCAATAATAAAAATATTCGGACGGTAGCGTTCCTGTATCAAGATATATAGTGGTAGTTGTAGGTTTCGTCGTGTGCATGCCCCAGGCATCCTGTGAGTATCCGTCATATGTTACCCATTGCCCGTTTATCCACGATTTCGCCCACCTACCACTAACAATAGGTAGCATGGAAGCCAGCAAGACTGTAGGAACAAAAGATACTCCAAGATTAACGACGCCGCTTCCCGATTGAACAGTCCCGGTAGCGGATCGTTTACCCGGTATCAAAGTACCCATCAATCCGAAGATACTCGTACCGCTTCGAATGTTCGCCGCTACCCAATCCGGGTCGTCTGAATATACCGAAGATACTCCGTCCCAGGCAGACGCTGACGGTCTTTGATAGATTCTACCTGCTACAGAGGTAGCGTCTATGATCTGGGCAGCTTGATGCGTTGTTATTTTTGGTAAGGTACCCGTTACCCCCGCTATAGTTGTGTCATTTACAACTTTTGCAGCAGGGACGGTAACACCTGAAATGGTGATATCCGAAGTGTAGCGCCCTGCAAGCTTCGTCTGTGCGGACGAGGTCGGCGTTACTGTACCACCTGCGCCCCTTTCTACAATCGCCCCCGCGCCGTCCCATATTACCCCGGCATTAAAGTTCTTCCCGGCCATAACATCGGACGCTGTAGCCGTTCCCGGCGTAAAAATCTGTGCCATAATTACACCCCCACAATCGACGCCGAAGCGTACACTTGGTTAGCTGTAGCGGTAGTTACTACTACGTTTATCGCCGTAGCTGTTGAAGCTAAGAACACAGGAAGCAAGCTCCAACTACCTACAGGAAAAGCCTGCGCGTTGGCTATGGTGGTCGTTTGCGCCCCGCCAGCATCCGTGTAGGTTACCGCTACCGTTACCGTAGTCGTTGCAGTAATTACCCGCAAGTATACGCCGACAAGGTAGTTACCTACGGCGGGTGCTGTGTACGTAGTGACCGTTACCGCTGACGTAGTTGCTACTAATGAGTTACTGACCTTTGCCTTTGCTGGCGTTGCCGCCGCCACCACCGTTTGTACAAACTGCGTACTTGCGGCCTGTGTCGAATTCGTTGCTGGTGCCGCCGTTGGTACGGTTGGCGAACCTGAAAACGCTGGGGATGCCAGCGGGGCCTTCAGCGCTAGGGCGTTGGTCATGGTCGTAGCAAAATTTGCATCGTCCCCCATGGCTAAGGCTAATTCGTCCAGGGTATCCAGCGCTCCAGGTGCTGCGTTGATTAATGCAGCTATTGCGGCCTGAATCGCTGCCATGGTCGCAATTTGCGTAGTATTCGTACCTAGCGCAGCGGTAGGCGCTGTAGGTACTCCGGTTAACGCCGGGGATGCTAGCGGCGCTTTTAGTGCGTCCGCAGTTGCAAGGATGACCCGTACAGCTTCCACAAAAGCGGTAGTAGCTAGCTGGGTTGTGTTCGTCCCCGCTGCTGCTGTAGGTGCTGTTGGCATCCCAGTAAATGCGGGGCTTGCCAATTTTGCGATAGACGTCCAAGCACCCCATGACCCGGTACCGCCTACTTCTGCAGGAGTGCCTCCGCGCACATACATATTATTTCCAGAGGTGTATGAGATAGCTATCTGAATTATGGTATCTAGTCCTCCTGATACTATTAGCTGCCCGTCTTGCGCTCCCGGGTCATTGGCGTGCGCTGTGGTTAATCTATAAAACCCTGAATTAACTACAGTATTTAGGTTAGTTCCCGAAGTAAGCGTAACTGTTTTAGGTGTGTAGTATGATCCGTGTTGCCCTTCTAGCATGTCCGCGTCTACGCCGCTGCCTGCACCGTCTACGGTTAACAGCTTCGCTAGTACGTCAGCTGCGGTATACGACAGTCCAGTAATTGCGTTGTCTACTGTATCCTTTCGGGCGATATCCGCAGCTGCTAAAGGCGCTGCAACTTGCGCCCGTCCCGCGCTATCTCGTTGAATTAGAGCGTTTATGGTAGCAGCAGAAGTTGCACCGTGAACTCCACCAGTAGCATTTTTATGATTGTCTAGGTTTGTTTGAACAGCATCCACAGTATCTTTTCGAGCAATATCAGCAGCTGCAGATGGTGAGGCAACTTGTGCACGTCCGGAAGCATCGCGGTGCATCAATGTATTTACCGTTACTACAGATGCAGAACCATGTACTCCGACTGTTGCTGTTGCCGCATGTGTATTTAGGTTGGTCTGAACTGTATTGGCTTTTGTCGTTGCATCGGTCGCTGCTGTTGTAATGGCTGCATCTACTGTGGATTTAATGGCAATATCCCCTGCTGCGGAAGGAGCCACGACCTGAGCGCGACCCGAAGAGTCCCGTTTAATTAAGGTTGAGGGAGTAGCAATACTTACTGCTGCATCAAGTATCGTTTTAATTGCGGAAATTGTCATGCTCGAAGCCGTTTTCCAAGATGCGCCGGTTATTGATTTAATTTGATAAGCTAAACCGGATAACAGAGTTGGAATTGATCCCGTATCTGAAACTGGTGCGGCAGTGTCCGATAACGTACGATTCCCTATAACCGTATCTGTTGCTGAACCATCCCCTAATTTAGCGGATGTTACAACTTTTGCTCCGAGTTTTGCCGTAGTGACCGATCCGTCTGGATGGTCAAGCACTGCGGCATCGGTGTGCTCATTAAATGTTTCAAGGCTTGTCAGTACGAGTGATTCATTAATCGTAGCTGTTACATTAGAAGCTGTTCCGATAATGACAGTACAATCAATCGTTTTTTCAATAATGTCGGCGCCGCCTACTACAGGTATATATTCAGCGTCCGTCCCTGAATTGGCATAGCAATACAAAATTTCTCCTTCATCTGGATCTGTGGCAAAAACGCCAATCTCCCGAAAATAAAACCCGGTGGTAACATCCTGATTGGAAAGGACTGCCCCGATTATCGCTTTGTTTGGCGGTTGCATTCTTAGTCGAGTAACAGGCAATGATTTCTTTTGATCAATTAAAGTGTTAAGTAATAAAATCGACTGCCCACCGAGTTGACCACTTCCTACCGCTATCCTCGTGTAACTCAGTTGTACGCCTGACTGTGCCTTAGACTGTAATGTTCGACCTTTATTTGTTAACGTAAATCCTCCAAATGCACCCATTTATACACCCACTTTCATAACTTCACCCATATGCAGAGCGCCGCCAAAATAAATATTTAGATCCTCCACTTGCGATATTGTTACCCGATCAAGGACTGATGAGAGACGTTTTACCGAGTCCACAGCTTGTATAAATTCCTCTGCTCGAGCGTTTGTGACATCCGAGTTATTAGTGATTACTTGGAAGTGATGGGGGTCACCACCATACTCAAACCATTCCTCAACCTTACCCTCGCCAAATAAGATGGAAATCAGATCCTCGACAGCTGACGGAGTGCCTTTTCGCCTGTGAAACGGGATTGCGTTTTTAACTAGCAACCTCTTTTGTTCAATCGATAAGTCTGGATCATAGTAATCCACGTGATATTGCCAAGCTAACTCATCTGTTTCCTCGTCAGTCCACTCTTCAGTCCGGCCAAAAATATCTAGCTTGGCAATCATGGCCGTGGTCATTTGCAGTTCAGCATCTATTGACGCTGCCGCTGCTGCCATAATCGGATCATTTTTTATACTTTGAGGCAGCAGATCCAGGAGGCTTACTGTTTGTAGGTTAATCATCTACCAGCCCCCCATATGTGGCCGTTGTAGTACCATTTTGGGCGATCTGAGTCTGTGTCAGCGCGGTATATACTGGAGCTGTAACAACCACCCTAGAAGCTCCTGCCGCCATTACCCGAGCAATTAACTCAGAAGGATTGATATCCCTCCCTAACTTGGACTTTTGCCACAGCTGATAAGCGGACAATGCTTCGGTTACCGCTACTTGTATAACCGCTGATTCAGCCGCTCGACTGCGACTAATGTAATAGGTAATTGTAGTGTTATAAAGCACTGCCGAAGGTGCAATAACCGTCACGTGGTCCGTCAACGGACGAATGCCTCTGTTTTCAAGCGTCTCGGTTACAGCTTCTAGAACATCAGTACTCGGCAGCTCACCGCCTACCACTAATGGAACGATCGTAACTTCACCTTCTGTTGGAGAGTAGGCGACCACATCAATAATAGCCGGACTCGTTGATTTCGCCCAAAATTCATATGCCCCCTCCGGTCCAGCTGTGGAATAGGATTCCGGCGCTGTTCGGATTCGATCTCTAAACGCTTCATCAGACTCTTCAGCAGCTCCTCCTGAGCTCTCTGTCAGATTGGTTACAAATTGCACAAAAGGCAAAGGGTCCATCAGGACATTGACTTGCCCCGGTAAAAATCCATTGCCCGCTGCACCAACCACTGAACATTTAGCTGTCATTGTTCCGGTTGTAACCCCCGCCGGAATCTCCAGGTATTCAGTTGTTATGAAGTAAATGGACCCATCACCTCCTTGAGCCCCTACCCGAGTCCCTATTGGAATTGATGTAGCAGATGCCAGAGAAATAGACAATGTAAACTGTAACGTAGTAATCGCCGCCGAAGCCTCCAAGCGTTCAAGTCCAAAAGCAGCCGCTTCGTGATCAAGTACAATTCCAGATGCAAAGCGAAGCTTATTTCCCTTAGCTGTCTGATTGATAAGAATGCGCTGCTGGACAATAATTGTTGCCAAAGAAGATAAAAACAGCCTCACCGGATCGGCGGGCTGCAGTGTTCGGTCTGTTAGACCTTCATATACTGTTATGACGTTTTGTATTATTGCTGAAGCATCTTCCTGAACAAACAGTATGTCGGGTAAATCCGCGTACTGAACCAAATCACTCAACCCCCTCTGCCAGTGTATACGTCACTATAGCCGCTACACGTCCTGTCATGGCATCTGTTATCGTTTTGTTAAAAGATACACCCACTACCAAAGCTCTGGGCTCTTGTGCGCTTATAGCCGTGTATATTTCCCCTGTGAAACGAGCTTCAGCGATTTGATAGGGCTCATCCACAATGGTGTAATCAATTCCAATGTCTCGTGCGAAAGGGCAGCTTCCGATTGGTGTAGAGAGAATCGTTCGAATATTTTGATTTATCTCTTCTACAACTGTAGCCGGAGCGAAATTTATGTCTGATGGCTGAGTCATGTCCACTGTAAATGTACTCATTTCACGTATTCCTCCAAACTCACGCTGACTGTAGCTCTGATCACGTTTCCTGCATTATCGATGTCAGTCCATGCTTGCCCTAACCCGGTAATAATCCATAATCCAGTACCTAAGCCTTTCTTACCTAATACCAACGGTATAGCCTTGCCGCCGCGTTCAAGAATCGATAGTTTATCCAACTCTTTTCGGGGATTGAGACCATACCGCGCGTCAAACCACATCGTGAACGTGATCGTATCAAGCCCCGGCCCGAGCCATTGAGTTTTGGGTTTTTGGCCGATTATGTCGTGCTTTGCAAATCGACTCGCACTTGACCGGGAAAAATCTTGAAATGTGCGAATGGCTTCTGGAGATACCACAAACACAACCGTACCGAGACTACCTATTTTACTCATAGCCACTAAGTTCCACCTCCCGGAATAACTCCGATGCAGAAACCATCAGAGCTATTGTCGGGGTAGACCACTAGGACTGTTTCACCAACCTCTGGCAGCTCTACGATGTTCAGCCCGATCATTGTTGGTCCTATGACTGGAAGCTCGCCAGATACGAGATCATCCTTGTCTGGAAATGTCACTCTTACCGATCTTGTAGATTCATTAACTGTCGATACAATACCAGTTCTTAGCATCTTCACCACCCCAATACTTTCCGAATTCCAATTGATGTTGTATAACCTCCGCTGCCGACTGATTGAGTACAGGACTCGATGATGTACTTACCATCAAATCGTTTCCACCCTTTTATAGTAATTGTGAGGCCGGTCGCCATCCTAATATCGCCCATGAGTGTTAAACTGCCTTTACCAGCTTCCTTGTTCTTCTCTCTGAGACTCTTACGTGCAAGTCGGATCGCTGCTGCTTGTGAATCTACCTGTTCATTGATCTTTAGGATAGGCCCCGTCTTTGGCGCTCTTGGTGGAGTATAGGCGGCTCTATAGGTTTTCTTCTTCTTAGAGTTCGTGTATACAACTTCACAGGCTCGATAAGCCACCAGAGTTGTGCTCCAGTTAAAGTTATAATTAATTACATTACTTTCCCCGCGAGTTATCGAAGTGATAGGAGCCTTTTTTTCATACTCAAATTCATCGAATAATATCAAGTTTCCACCAGATACCTTGATCGCTATCGCTTCTTTTGTGGCTGTTTCAAGCAAAAAGGCGAGGTCAGATACCCCCGCCTGTTCAAGCCGATCATAAGATGGATTATCTGTTGCTTCATATAATAATTTCAATCCGGCTCTCTTAGCTACTTCATCCGCCAGCGTTCGGAGATTAACCTTTTCCCAAGCCTTTGTTCTACGCTCTTGTCGTACGTTCGAGCTGACCGGCAATGATACCGCTTTGATAGCTACAGCATCAGGCGGCCCCGCAAAATCAAAGGTATCTACCTCGAACGTGCCGAGTGGTAATTTTTTTATCTCCCCGGGCTTATCCCAGTTAATTGTACGTATCTCCGCTTTGATCTTGTCGCCAGCTGTCGGCTCCCATGGACCCTGCCAGTTTTGAGCGCGGTCTTCTAGGTTTAAAGTAATATCGTCCAAAGCTCCCGAAGCTGCATCGTTATATGAAAAATCAATAAGCGACTTTGTCAGATCTGTAGAGATATCCTTACCGTTATAATTGATAACCAGCACTGCTCTGCGGGCATCCTGCATTAATTCCAAAGCTTATCCATCCTCCCTTCGCCAAGGTGGTAGTGTCTCAGAGGCATTGGCAGGCTTATCTGGAACTTTCAGAACAATATTACCTGAGAATATAACCGTTTTAGTATGATCAGGGTTTGCGTTCATGAGCAAGGTCATTAAATGGGATTGTTCGTACACCTTATAGGCGATACCATCCCAAGTATCGCCTTGTATCGTTGTATAGATCATGTCGATAAGCTCACCCTCATAGCCTGACGTTTATAATCTGAGAACTGTTTACCAAATTCCTGCTGATTTCGTTGATCCATCTGCCGAATAGCATTTTCATTAGCGTTGCCTTGAATGATAAATGTCGGATTGTACACGAAATCACCAACGGTGTTACCACCAGCATTTCCCCCGCCCATGCTCCGATTAGCAGCCTGTAGCAGTCCCTGTGATCGTGCCGAGTTATTCTCTGGAATAATCCACTCTGGAGAATTACCTTCACCTACCCAAGCTACCTCTGGACTGTCCACGTAACCGCCCTTTGCATATCCACCGAGCTTAGGGATTTCGGGGATGCTAATGCCGAAATGCTCACCACCAAGCTTCGGAACCCAATCAGGTATGTCGAAACTAACTTTATTAATACCACGGATAGCTGCGTTTATCGCATCAACCGCCACATTAATCGGGAATGTTAAAATAGCTCCTAATCCGTCAAAAATACCTGAAAAAGTATCCCTGATCCCGCCCCAAGCTTTACCCCAATCACCCGAGAAAACTCCTGTCACAAAGTCGATGATCCCTCCAAGAGATTTCAACAGTCCTTTGATCACTCCACCGATCATATCAATTGCATTCGTGACGACCACCTGTATGGCAGGCCATGCAAAGTTGAAGGCTGCAAATACCGTGTCAAGTATAGGTTTGACTACACTAAAAGCAAATGTTATCGCCGTGCCAATGGATTTAAAAAGATCTCCAGCTTTTCCGACAACCATCATTATAGGCGGTATCAGACCCGAGATCATTGATGTAACTTTCGGAAAAACCTGAGTACTTAGAAAGGTGAATACTTTACTGATGATCGGCCAGAGATTACTGGATAGGTAGGACACAATTGGAATGATCGCTTTATATATAGCTTGAAAACCAGTCACTGCTGCTGTCCCGATCTTCCCAAATACGGGCAGCAGTTTAGGGATAATAGACAGCACCGATCCGATCATCTTTTGAATGGACGGCCATAGCCCCACCAAGTTCCCAATGAAGTCAGACCAATATTTTACGAGCTCACCGAATATATCCTTGAATCCAGAGGTAATTTCCTTCATGTCACTGCCTTTGATGCCAAACATAGCAGCAATATCCATCCCGCCACCGGAGAACATTCCTTTAATTTTGTCTACCACTCCAGCTACAGATTCATAAACAGAGCTAATTGTAGAGGCTATCTTTTCGGCAGTCCCTTTATCCATCCCGAAAGCAGTTAGATAATTGACAGTTACGCCTTCCATTTCACCGTCAAAACCATTTTTGAAGAGCCGTTGAACGTTCGTGTATGCTTCTTTAACTGCTCCACCAACTTTTCCAAAAGCCCCAACCACCGCAGGAACCCAAGTTGTCATTTTGTTAGCCATTCCAGAAAAAAGAGGTAATAGCGTCTTCGATATAGGGAGGATCAAGCTGGTTTGTAGTGTTCTACCCATACCCCCGAATGCCTGACCGATCGAGTCGTATTTTACCTTGCCGATCTCTTCCATTGTATTTTTAGTCTTGTCGAACTGACTTTCGACATTACTATATGCATTTATAACACGTGACTCCAGATCTTCCGCTTGCGTACCGAACAACTGAACAGCCACGGCATTCTGTACAACGGGGTCTTTGATGGATGAAATGGACTTTGCTGTTTTTAGGAATGCCTGCTGCGCAGTTTTGCCGCCTGTTGCAAACTCGGCAGTCATTTTAGCTCCGTTTAGTCCAATGGTCTTATAAGCTTCCAGAGAAGACTTTGATCCGTCTTTAGTCCGGATACCAAACTCCTTAATCCCATCGCCGACCTTATCAAGGTTAAACGCCCCTGCATCTAAGCCTGCTGCGAAGGTGTCGAACATGCCATCTGCCGAGAAACCCAATTTACTAAAATACCCACTGTACTCATTTGCCGTGTCCAGTAATTCTCCGGACTTGTTGAGTCCTTTTTGGGCACCTTGAGCAAGCAAGTTGTAAGCCTCAGTTGAAGTAATTCCGAAATTTTTCATCATTGTGTCGGCCGCTTTTGTTGATTCGGCAATCTCTTCACCAAATACGTCAGCGTAAACCATGCCATTCATTGTTGCATCCTGAAGCGCTTGACCAGATTGTTTTGTCACTTGTCGTACGACACTAAGGCTTTCGGCAATATCATAAAAATTTTCACCCATATTAGAGTTATAAAGATTTTCAGCGATATCGCTGAAACCTTCCATCTCTTTTTCAGATGCTCCGGTGGATGCTGAGATTTGGTTCATCGCCACCTTATAATCTTCCGAGAACGAAAACACCGCGTGACCAGCCAACGCAAGCCCTGCCACAGCAGCAACTCCCACGCCACCAGCGAGAGCAGCACCACCAAGCGCCCAAGCTCCAGAACTCCCGCCTGCGTCCTCACCACCTCCGCCACTTCCCGAGTCTCCAGGTTGCGGGCCTTGAATGTCATTGATCTCACGCATACGGCGCTCGAGATCCTGCATGTCACGGGTGTAGCGTTGGATATCGTTACCGAACATGTTACTCGGCATCCGAATACGGGCTATCTCTTGCAGGCTCCTTTGCAATAGTGTTGATTGCTGAACGGCCTCCTTCAGCTCCTTCACCATTTCTGTGAACAAACCCGTAAAGCTTGGCATTCGGCGCAATTCATCGAACTCACGTAGTGTTGCTTGGAGTCCTTCCCTCAGCGGACGGATTAAATCTCCAGAGATCCGGATTGCCTCGATAGATCGTGCCTTAGTTTCCAGATCATTGAGGTTATCCAACACCTTACGCATACCGGTGTTATAGCTGGAATCCAACTTTGCTTGTAGCTCAAACGCTATTTTGTACTCTTTACCGGCCATTAGTTACATCACCTCTTTTTCTGCCGTGGCTGTTGTTCGCGTTCCTTAGACATTTCATTTGCAGTTTCAATCCAGTTGTACATTTCTCGCGGTGACATACCTAACCAGTGTGGGATCGGCGTATAATATGCAGAAGAAAGGGCCGCAGCCAGCTTCATCAGCTTGCGCGGCCCTTCTTTGTCGGCCAATCCTAGATGAGCAAAAAATTCTGTGCCTGCAGCCCCACTTTGGATACATCTTTCGCCGGGAGTGAATTGAAAAACTCTTTCGGTAATTTTGCCGCTGCCGCTGCAACACTTAATTGGTAAGAAAGTGACAGGGCTTTTACGAATACTGGACTCTTTTGTTCAGCGTCAAATTGCGAATTAATCTGAAGCAAGTCGCTTCCAAGTAGCGATTCGAAATCTAACAGCAATTCGGTGTATTCTTTTTCCTCAAAAGTAAAAGGCCGACTGAGCGTAAAAATGCGCTCATCGACCTCAGTAGTTATATTTTGTTTTTCCATCGTCGCTATCCTCACAGTCCCAGCTGCTGTTTAACGACAGCGAGATGATCCACGCCATCGATAAAGCAGATGTAGTTGTATTTGTCGATCTCAATAACTTTAACGCCATCTACCATAACCATCAGATAGGTGCATTCCAACTCAATCGAGCTTCCTGTTGACGCGTTCGTCTCGAAAGTACCCAGAGTGGTGTTAACAGGGATCCCGCGAACTGATACCCGTACAGGAATGCTCTTATATTCACTCGCCGAAGAGTCATACACTTGCTGAGCTCCTCGGAAGTCGAGAGCTTGTGACTTGGGACCGGAGAGTTTGAACATCGGGATGTCCAGTGTCCGAAAATTGAGCGTAGCCCGCATGCTGCCAAAGTGTCCAATCGTTGGAGAATCTACCTCGCCTGCAATCCCGGCTCCACTAACAGTATCCGTGAGAGCCTCGAGACTTGGAAGCTCTACATCGGATGTGCCGACTCTTTCTGTACCATTCCTAAACACACTATAGCCTGTTAACCGTTCTGGAATAATTGCCATTATCTATTTTCCCCCTTATCCGAACAGCGTCTGCAGATATGTGGCGTCATACTCAAGCACAAACGCCAACTCCTGAGCCGGTCCCGGTGGTGTGATGAAAAGCTGAAATTTAAACTTACCAGCCATCAGGTCCGTCACTGGATTATCTGCCCAGTTAAATTCCACTCGACCGCCGAGTAAATAACCGCTCGCTGTCAACCCGTTGAGCCAGATATTTATGCTGTCGGTGATTGTCTCGATCAGTCGCGGCGTTGCTGGATTGTCCACCTGGTTCCAGTACGTCAATACGATACTGTTCTTAGCCCAGATAAACATTCTACGGATAGAGATAAACACATCTTTTGGATCAGTAGATACCGGATAAGCACCCGTATAGTTGCCCCATCCCTTGAAGCCACCAACGAAATTAAGGGCGGTCATAATGCCCTGACTGTTCAGGTAATTAGCCTGGTCGGGTCCGAGGAACACCTCAGTACCGTCTGCAAGTACCGCCGCATCAATCACCAGTGCCTTGTTGGATGGAGAAGCCACAGGAACGCCCTCATTTGCCGCATCAGCTACCCCGATTGCACAAGCAATGTGAGTTGACATGTGGTATTGTTTCCCGCCCTTGGATACTTTCGGCCAGAGCGCAACCTGCAACGGAGAGGTATATCCGTTTGTGTTTTTCCAAGCAGGCACTCCGGTGTAAACCTTGACAGTATCAGTCGGTATGTCAGTCAACGCCAATGCAGTAAATGTGCTGTTGATATTACCCGCTTTGGCAACCATCACAGCAGCGACTGTAGGATCTTGAGAATAACCCGGCGCTAAAATGAGACCTGGAACCAAACCGAAGCGAGGGAACACGCCGTTAACCAATTCAAGTCCAGTCATCGCGCCCGTTACGGCGTCCAGTCCGCCAATAATGTCGTTGACATCAACAGCGGTCGGATCCAGTTTTGTATAAGCGATGCTTAGCGCGGTGGCGTTCGTTGGAATCGTGCCTCCCGTTTTAACTGAGACTACAGTATTTCCGTCACTGTCAAAAGCAACAGTGTAATCAGTGTTTTTGACGTATGTTGTAACTGCATCAGCTGATTTAACAACCAGTGCAGCGTCGTGCATGATTCCCGTGACGCTAATTTTCACCGCCTTGTCAACAAGGTTCATCGACGTTGTAGTTACGGCCGTTTTATGGATCGAAGGATCCAGAACATTAACGAAAATGGCAGGCTTAAGTGCGTTCAACCTAAAGTAAACGTCCATAAACTCGCATAGAGTATATGCCTCCCAGTTGTCGCTGTATCCAAGTGCCTGTGCAGCCTCCGAGTAAGAATAGGCTAAGATCGGTTTATTCACCGGAGCCGCGGCCAAGGCACTCATATTAACTGGTGACGTGCCGAATACAATCGGGATGCCCGCGCTGACGCTTGCTGTAGAGATTACAGATGTCGATCTCTCAGAGGTGGTAACACCGTGATTAAAAGCCATTATTTAACCCCCGTTCCGCGCTTGATGAGTGCTTGATAAGCTTGATGTTCGGCGGTGCCAACCTTGTTGATCTTAGCTAATGTGTCATTGATACTTTTGACTGGGACGATAAGGTCGCCAATCTCTGGTTGCTCTGCGATCAGCAGGTCAATGTGTGCTGGCTTACCACCCTTAAACACTGTGTTTCCAGATAATACACCGCCTGAAATGTTGGGTCCGAGGTAAATCAACGGTTCTTTTGGCTGTTCTATAGCGTTAGGAACCGATAAGGGAACGACTTTCTCTCCAGTTTCCAATTGTTCCAATTGCCCTGCCTTTATTTCATCTTTTTTAATACTCACAGACCTTCGACCTCCTCTTGTATTGATGGTAATGTCCAGACTGTTGTCGCTATCCCGTACCATTCCGGGTATGGCTGCTCGTCAAAAAACTCCCATTTGTACGGAAGTTCGAGCTTGAATCTATTATTGATAATCCGTTTGCGCAATAGAGCAATCCGGATCTGTTCCATAGTGTTCAACAGATCCATAAACCCTTCATCATCCTCAGCCTTTGCACCGAATATCAGTTTTATTGTGACTTTTGAATTGTCCTGCTGATCTTCGCCAACTCCAGGCCGAACAAGGATAAAAGGAAACTCGCTATCTTGAAGATTGTCTTTATTTCTTTGCGGCAAGTACCCCACATGGATCGAAGGCGACATTTGTACGTCGCCCTCGACCGTTTGTTGGATAAACTCTTTGATAGCTCGCAAAAGCAATATCGGTGTTGAAATAGCCATCACCTCATTTCAAAATACGTTTAATCTCATGCTCAAGGCGCTTATCCATGCGATCCCGCGCCTCTTCTTGGATATGTTCCAGGACTTGAGGCTCGTTGAGCATACGCGGAATGGCCGGACCATGTAGTTCCTCGACTGGCAACTCTGGTTTAAACCCCTTAGCATTTAAGACACGGGGGCGGCCACTTTGACCTGTCGGTTTTTGTCTCTTCATAACTCCGACTTTTCCACGACGGAGTGCAACGAACGCATTACCCACCTTTTTAGCATCACCACGTTTGATAGCAACTTTGACCATCTTTTGCCGCTTCTTTGTTGGCGATTTAGGCGTGACTTTGAAGCTAGTCACTGGAAGGTTTCGACCCTTTGAGTTAATGAAGACCTCGCCCGCATCAGGAGACGACAACACCAGTCGCATGGCGCCCTTGACGTCAGCTGCTTTGACGTTGTAAGTCTCTTTAACCTTACGTGCCGCCTCGGTTACTACGCCTTTACCCACTCGGTTAAGCGCCATCGACGCCGCTGGCTGCATGCGATCCTTAAGGGCCTTGGTTCCTTTGATAGCCTGGCTCAGTCCATCTACTCTCAATCCGTGTTCGCCTCCAGACTAATAACCATCATCCCTAGATCAGTCGCGACCCGAACTGCAAAGTAACCCTTACCATCAATGGTCATTCGCTGGTCTTGTTTGGGAATATACCCGAGTTCGGCGGAATCAACATACAAAACCGCCTTAACGAGCGATATCCCCTCAGCATAAGCTAGGGGGTGTTGGTCATCTGTAGCCTGGTCAAGTACTGCTTTAACCGACTGGCCGTCGATGATATGGACATCTGCGAATTCATTCAAGTTGAGAAATGTGTTCTGTGTGTCTAGTCGGATCTGGTCGCGGAGGTTCATAACCTCGCCCCCTTTATTCCTTATCTGCGTCTTTAGTTGATTTTGTTTCAGACTTTTCGTCCTTTTTATCAGACGCTGGTTCAGCTTTAAACACTGTCTTACCCTCTGCCTCAGCTACCGCCAAATCAATCAAACGATTCGCTTCTTTTTCAGTCAAATCAATGATTTCATCACCTTTTACATAATCCTTGCCGTTATGCCGCACTTTACCTTTTGCAATAATAGCCATTTATAATTTCCTCCTTTAGATTAAAGAACTTTAGCAACTACCCAACCCGCTACATTCGCAGGAACAGCCAACGGACGGGACATCATTTGCAACCAGCGTTGAGCCGGTTCAATTGTCACCCACGATTGAGGTGTGATTTTACCCATCACACGAACAAATTGTTCTGATTTAGGATCCATGATCACGTTCGCACCGTAGTGGAAAGTGAACTTGTCACGGCTGGACAACAGAGCCAGTGTTCCCACTGGAATGAACGGAACATCGGCCCCAGCATCGTTTGTATACGAGCCAGAATAACTGTAAATATCCAGACCAACATCACGCAGGCGTCCGTGATAGGTTACTCCATCCGGCAATAGAGTAGTGTCAATGGTCCCGATGTCGAGTCCTTTGTTGTTCGCGAGCTCTAGCACTTTAGGGTGACGCATAATAGCAACAGCCACATCATAATCAGCAAGGACCATATCTGGAGTAGGTGCATTAGCATCCATAATAACCTTACGTTGGGCAGCCAAGAAGGCGATCGGATCAGATGCGGCATTGCTGAATAAATCAGTTCCTGACAGAGTTGCAATATTCGTGAAGTCATAATCGATGACCTGACTCACACCTTCACCAACCTGAGTAACCTTACCAGTGAACATGAGCTCAGCAGCCTGTTGAACAAGCCGACGAGTAATTGTATCTTGTAGTTCGATGATGTCCTTTGCCAGCAGTTTACGAGCTCTAACCTCTGGTTGATCCGGATTAAACAAACTCTCGCCTGCTGCCCGTGTCTTGAGATCAATTGCTGTGATTGGTCTCGCTGGTTTGATTAGAGCCGGCTTATATTGCTTAGCAGTAAATCCAGTACGCAGGATAACCTTGCCTGGCTGCAGTTCAGATACATAAGGAGCAATAGGCTTATTCCCATTCATCGTTTGAATTTCGACGTTCTCCGTTTCGAAAGCCTCACCATCTTGAAAAAACTTGTCCAGAATGTACGTGCTTGGTCCCGGTAACTGCCCAATCACTTTCAAAAGAGTAGGAAATGCATAAAGATCTTTGATGGCCATTAGTAAAATCCCCCTATTCTACAACCCGTTTTGTGTAAAGTTTTGCGTTGTTCAGTGCGGCCTCATGTGTGGCGATAGTATCAGCGCCGCCAAATTTCAGGGCATTGCGGTTGAATTCCCCGGATGTATAAGCAGTTGCTCTCTGCAGAACAGTTCTGGCATCCACCTCAACATCAGCGAGCACCGCGACAGGAACTTTTTCAAGAGCAGGGACGGCGGCCGAGTTAACAACTGTGCAAATCCAGGTACCATCGGCAGTAAACCCAGTTCTAGCCAGAACAGTTCCTCGAGTAAAGAGCGCACCTGCTGCCTGATTAATGATTATTGATTGAGTTACAATCGGCTGGACCATTCCGGCAATGAGATTGTCGTGTGGAATGCTTTCGTATGCTGTCATTATTTTTTACCTCCCGTCATATTCTTAATTTCCGCTAGGAGACCATCTGCCTCGACATCATAGGCTGCTTGAGGATTCGGTTTGTCGTTCGGCGCCTCGTCTGGAGCCACTGCATCCACTCCACTGTTGTTAGAGTCAGCAGCACGCCGTTGCCCTTCAACGGATATTCGCTCCGTGGAAGCTTTGACAATCTCAATAGCTGCAGTCGCCGCCGTGCCGCCATCAGTAATGGCCTTTGCCACAATCGCTGCTGCTCCAGGCGCTCCGGCTAGATCGTTAAGGTCGGTAATGCGCTGACGTTCAGCTGTAACACCTTCAGTTTTCCCAGCATTCAAAACCTCGTTGTAAAGGTCAGGATACTGTGCCTTCAATTCTTCTAATTTCATCGACTTATCATTCCTTTCGCTTGTCTGCATAACTTGATTGACTGGCTCGATGCTGGCTTGGGCATCATAAATCGAATCATTTTTAAGAGCACTTCTCAGTAACTCATTTTTGAGTTTGTCTATTACATCTTGCGGGAGTTCGCTTCCTAAACTAAAGCTATTGCTTGCATCTACTTCTTCATCAAACAAAACTCCGTTCGCAAAACCTAATTGGACTGCTTTTTCAGCATTCATCCAAGTTGTTTTTTGCATCAAGTCTAGTATTTCGTTGTCCGGAAGTTTCGTTTTTGATTGGTAGACCTTAGCAATAGCTTTGTCTACACCCTCCAACAATTCCAAAGTAGAGGCGTGGGCTACTTTGTCTCCATCTGTACCAGCTGCAGCATTATGAATCATCAGTTGTCCCAGCGGAGATACATAAACTTCATCAGAAGCAAGCACAAAAAAAGTCGCCGCCGAAGCTGCAACCCCTGTAACTTTAGATTTAATTTTCCCTCTGTATTCCTTCAAAGCTGTGTAAATTTCACTCCCTGCGAATACAGATCCGCCGCCACTATTAATGTACAACTCAACATCATCACCACCAGCCTTTTCAAGCTCGCTTATGACACGTTGTGGCGATATTGTTTCCATGCCTAACCAATCATAAATCCATGAGTTCCCGCCGCTAACAACAGGACCATTAAGCTTGATCTTCTTCGACAATTTCTTTTTCACCTCCTTTCGGTAACGGAGTAGCTAGGCCGTATTCATCACGGATCTTCTGCTCATAGACCAGTTGTCGAACATTACTTTCATATTCAGTTCCCGTTAGCTCCGCTGCTTCACGCTGGCGAGTGCTCAGTCCGTTATCAATACGGGTAACAGCTGCATTAACTTCTTTGACCGGATCAAGCTGTCCTTGTGACGGTCCATTCCATTCGGCCTTTGTATAAGCCTTAAACAACAATGGATCATCGAATATACCCGGCGCATCAATCCGGCCTTTTATTACTGCCTCTGCAAACCACTCCTCGTAGATTGGCTGACAAAAGTCTGCGGACATCCAAGCCCGGCGCATCCTGAACATCTTCCATGCTTCAAGCAGGGCGGCTCTCGACGCTGAATAGGACGAGGTAAAGTGTTTCAGCAACAGTTCGTAAGGAATTTCTAAAGATGCCCCTACCTGTCTCAGAATCGCTGTAACGAACGGATCAAAACCCGCGTTTGGTCGGCTGGGATCTGCAAATACGGCCTTTTCGCCAGGCTCCAAAAATTGAACAGCTCCATTGCCTAGTCGCAGGTCCCCGCCATCAGAGGGCGGCAATGGCTCGCCAGTTGGATTGTCGATAGGATCACCACTTGAACCCAAGCCGAATTGATCAGCATCCTCCGGGTTAGGGGTTTCCACAAACACCGTAAACATTGCTGAAATCACGGCAGCCATAAGTTCAGCCTCGGTGTATCGGTCCAACTGTTTAAGCGACTCAATGACCGGGGCCAGTAGTGGCACACCACGCCGCTGCTCTGGCCGCTCCGCCTCCATGAGATGGAGTACATTGCGGCGTCCACTCTGTTGTCCTATGACCTCAACGCGTGTCCATTTGGTGTTCGTAAGTCTCGTCGACCCCGGATGCTTGTCGGAAAAGTGGTATGCAACTACCATCCCATCATTATCAACCTCAACCCCACTGCTGATCTTATCGTTAAGACTCTCATTCAGCGGACTATTACAACGGTCGGCCTCAATTAACCGGACCCGCAGATCATAGGTCGAATGTTTTCGCGGCAATAGTGGCAGTAGAACAAATGCGTCACCCGACATCATCCAGCTTAGGAATGCTAATTGCTGAAGCTCGTAAAAATTGTGCATCCCTGCCGCATCGCAGTCCTTGGAGTCGGCCCATAGCGCAAATTCGCGCTCAATCTGCCTCCGGAGTTGCCGAGATTGATCATCATTCAGGCGCAAAAAATCGGCATCGAAGGATGGTTTAACTTTCAGCCCCGTGCCGATTATGCTTGTTCTCATCGTTTTGATTGCGCCGTTTGCCAAAGACCCACCCATGTAAAGGTCGCGGGCCCGAGGCCTGAGTGATTCGAGGTTCTCGTGGATGTCCTCTTCGGCGTCTCCGGCCACTGGATTCCAAGCGGTAAGTGACTTTTTACGGCGGCTTGCACCGTGATCACCGTAACCTTGGTTAAAAACTTGTTGTACCGCTTGATGCCTGGCAATGTCAGTCCGCGCTTGTTCGCGTTTTAAGGCGTATCCCGGAGCTACCGATCCAATTACTTGATCTAGCCAACTCATAGGTCAGTGGGAACATACCTGCGCACCCTGCTTCGCTTACTCAAACCCGAAGCCTCTCTCACACATTCGTTTACTTGCTTCTGCCAATATTTTATTTGATCCATGACATCAGTGATGTCAACGCGCGTCAAGGACCGTGTACCGATGGTGTATGACTGGCCAGTTGATAGCGCAAGTTCTGCGGCGAGCCACGATTCAAGATGGGCTTGTGCTACTTCATGTGTATATAAAGGCATTTCCTTTTCACCTCCTTTCAAATTTTAAACACTACTCGGCGTACCTCGGCGTCTCGATGTCTTCGGATGGACCTTTTGCGCACCTTCCCCAACTGCCATCGGCAACATCTCATCCAGATCAGGACTCAGAAGCTCAATCAGAGCAAGGTGATAAACGTGTAAGTCAAAAGGTTCATTGCGCTTTCGGATTGGCTGCCAAATCTGATACGTGACACCCATCTTCTTTTTAGTGACGAGCGTCTCAGCTGTAAGCCCGAGATAATACTCCTCGTTGTACCCTCGGTTATCATGACCAGGCTTATTCGCCGGGTAATGGCAGTAGCCTGGTCCATAACGTTTACGCTTTAAATCATTTGTCACGCGGTACTTTCCCTCGTCTACCCCGATTCGAATAACCGTTGCTTTGTAGCGGTTGTTGTTGGTGTATCCATTGTACAAAGGGACGTAACCACCATTCTCCTTACCTTCGCCTTTGATGGCGTAAATGCGTCTTCCTAACCGAGCAGCGCAAAACTTGTACACACTACCTGTATAGTGACCGCCTGAATCTATAAAGGATCCTACGATCCCAAAGGAACGGCCATGAGTATCTTTCCACTTCCGTTTAAGAAACTCATCAAGCTCTTCCCATACTCGTGACTGTTCCAGGTCTCCATGAATAACATGATACCTAATTCCCCAAGACTCACGACCTGATCCCCAACCCTTGACCTCGATTTCGAAACGATTGTCCTGAGTATCTACTGTAGCCGTTAAGATCTTCACGCCTTCCGGAACGTCAGCCTCGTATTCCTCACCGCGATGCATTAGTTCATTCTCATCCAGCTTCTCTCCAGTTGCTCGCCACGTTTCGCCCATGACTGTGTTCGTCCAAACCTGAAGCATTTCAGGATCGTCCTTGGCTTCCAAAAATCCTGAAACGATTTTCTTCCAAGTTACCCATGGACTCACTATTTGTGAAAGGTGGAAGCCACGGCGGAACGGATGTTTCTGTCTAGCTACCCATTGGCCTGTGCCGGACTTCCATTCTTTTTCGGAAGAGATACCACCACACTCTCGACACGCCCCGTTTACCTGAATGACTTCTCCAGTTTCGTCACGAGTAAATTTCAGGTTGCCGAAATCCAGTGCCTGCAGTTCACTGCAACACGGACATGGGAGCCGCCATTGTTCTTGAGTGCTGTCCAAGTATAGACGGTTGATACGTGAGGTCTCTTCCACCAGCGGCGTAGAAACAAAAACGTGCTTACGGTTATAGAAAGTTGTCGTTCGCTTTTTAACCAGGTCAACCGGATCTCCCTCAGTACCGGCTGATGTCGGGAAGCGATCCACTTCATCGGCGAGTATGACTCTGACCGAACGAGAGGATAACTGGGCTGGTGAATTAGCACCAACCAATTGCAGGTAACCTCCCGGGAAACTCTTTTTAGCAATGGTGTTACTGGCAGAACGTCCCTTTGCTGCGGCGAACACACTCCGAAGCCGAGGACTGGCGTTGATCATTGGAGTGATCCGCTCTTGAGATACCGACTTGATCAGTTGCTTATCCGGTAACATGTAGATCATAGGGTAAGGTTCCTGGTCAGCAAAAAATCCCGCTATGTTCAGCAGAATTTCAGATTTACCCACCTGAGCAGAGGCCATTATCGCTACCTCTTCCACGGTTGGATCGTTCATGCAGTTCATAATCTCTTTGGTATATGGTGATCGTTCAGTTCTCCACGGACCCGGTTCGGCGCTGGCCTCTTTACTCAGCACCCTATGCTCTTCCGCCCACTCCGACACTGTCATAGGCGGCTTGGGTTCCCACATACGGGCGATTTGTTTAAACAGCATCTCCGTCTTCTTCGAAATCATCACCGTCACCCGCCTTTCGATCAAACAACGCGGGGTTGTACTCAGTCAAACCTTTCAGTACAGAAGCTATCTCGTGATTCAGAACCTGTTCAACCTTTGATGAAGGTTCACCGTCAAGCTGTGGACTTACTCTTGATGGGATCGCAAGCAATTTCGTCTTAGCTGTGATGATCATATTGCCCATTAAGATCTTCACATCATCTGAAGAGTGCATATTTCCCTGTATTTCAGCCAGCTCCAACGCTGCTTTTTCGGACTTTATGCGTTCATGCTCCGTCTTGTAGTCCGTATATGTCGGCTTTCCATCGTCTTTAGCGCCACCGGATACGTGTAAAATGTATGCTTGAACAGAATCGGAGAGGATGTATTTGCCTCTTCCTATCTGAAAAAGTATCCTATCGCGGGTTAATTGGCGTACCCACTGAGGAGTTTTACCAATGATCGCAGCCAGCTCCGCAGTTGAAACCTCGTCCACTTGTTTTTTGATTTCCTTTTGTTTCGCTTTCGCCAATTAACCCGCCTCACTTTCGCTTTGAACCGCAGCAGCTCTATAAGTATTTTTTATTGATTAATTTGAAGTGAAAAATAAAAACACCATCCCTTGGTCACTCAGAAAGGGAAAGCGAAAGTAAATTTTAAAAATAAAAACTGTTTGGATTTCGGGCTCACGCGCACCCGCACCTATCTGGAAGCTCCAGAAGGACCCAAATATCCTGAGCTTTTTATTTATTCACACACTCTCACGGCTTCTATAAGCCCGATACAGCCATCGAACGCCTGATTAATCTATTAACTCTATCTAATCATTGCAACGGCAACACGACAGCTAAGGACTGGCAAGCGCACGACATAACACGTTATCTTTATTGTTGTACCGCTTAACTCTTTAAGGGTTGTAACTCTAATCCATTATCTTTAGCCCATCCGTTGTACTCTGCAAGAGCAATATCCATGCGTCTATTGTGCAGGTCTAACTGTTGCCGATTAAGCTCTGCTATCTCAGTGTGGTGCTCAATCGCTCTCTCAATCTGCTTTCCTAATCTGTCATGTTCTTCAAACCACGCTGTCATCTGTTGCTCATACAGTTGGTTCTCAGTTAACTGTTCTTCCATTGTCTTTACCCCTCTCTATTTAAAACCACGGTTGTAAGTAGAACTACATCCCCATGTACCTTACTTCGCCTTCACCTCATCAGCTTTTGGGGTTTAGATTATGGGCTTACTCTCTGTGTGAATACAAAAAGGCCACTCTTTAATAGCAGTGACCTCGACGTTCTATATGTTTGAGGGGTCGGATCTGATACCTCGTAGTCTATTTATAGCACTAAAGTTACGTTGTCGCGTATTAAGACCTTACAAGATTAAAGAAAGAAGGGATAAAGAAGGCGACATTGCCTCGCCCTGCCTACGGCATTCCCCACGCTAGCCCTGAATAAAAATCGATTCATCGCTGTGTGTTTTAAACGATCTCTTTCTTCAGGCTTTAGGATCAAAATCATACGTACGCTACGCTCCGTATTAAGATCTTACTCCCTAGTTACTTTGGTGTAAGAACAAGATCATTATAACGGGATATGAGAAAACGTCCTAATCCCAAAATCGTCCATTTTGGCAGATATTTTTCACGAATGCTCGTTATTACGAATGTATGCTCTGTTATTTGGACTTATCCAAATTGTTATTGAGTGAAAGAACGTCGATTTGTACCATTCACACCCTCTGCCAAGCAGTTTGCTGGTTGCTGTGCTGGTTGCTCGGAAAAATTCTGCTGGTTGCTATCACCCTCAAAGCCTTGCGGGGCATGGGGTTTTATAGTTGCAAGAGAGAGCAGCCAGCCGTTGTGTTGCCCCTGCGGATCATGTCCGTGGCTGAGCAATTGTTTGTGTCGGCTGCTGCTCTCTTTATTTTCTATGCTATAAATATACCACCGTTAATTCCTAATGCTCATCGGTGATCCTTTGTGTTTACTTCTATTATTCCGCTGGTTCTGGTGGAGTCCGATAGTACCCGTTATTACTTGTTTGTTCCGTCTAGTCTGGTGTTGAGCTTATCCATTAACTCTGCAGCATCCGATTGCATGTTAGGGAGAAGGTGTCCATATATGTCCATAGTTACGGAGATTGAGGAATGACCCAGTCGTTCGGAAATAACCTTCATATGAACACCTTGTTTAATCATCATGGCAACATGCGTGTGCCGCAGATCGTGAAAGGTGATATGTGGCGCCTCATATTTAACGAGAAACCTTTCCCACGCTCGATACACGCTCCTAGTGGTTGCCGGTCCACCTGTTGCAGTACAAACTACTAAATCATAATTCTGATAATCCTGACCGACAAAGAGCCGATCCTGCAGTATCATCTTGCGATGTTCCTTAAGCTTCTCCACAGTATCAGTAGATAAGGCCACTGATCTAATACTACTTGCTGTCTTTGCCCCGTCCTTGATCCGTCTGCGCTTCGTCACAGTCTGCTGTATATGAAGTGACTTATTCTCAAAATCAATATCTGACCACCGGAGACCCAATATTTCACCTTGTCGCATACCCGTCATAATCGCCAGGTAAATAGAAATCCAGTAACGACTTTTGCCCTTTGTTTTCTCCAAGAATTCAAATGTGAAATCAGGCTCCCATACCGCCATGCTCTTACGAGTAACCTTTGGCTTTTCAACCTTAGATGCTGGGTTTTTCAATATAAGGTCTTTAGTTACAGCTGAATTAAGAGCAGCATTCAGAATCGAGAAAGCCCTCTTGATCGACCATTCCCCCAAACCTTTCTCTTCCATAGACGTAAGGAAATCCTCTACATGCTGAGCATTTATCTTTGAAAGTGGAATGTGGCCCAGTACTGGATTAATGTAGAGCCGTAGATTGTTTTCATAGAGCTCTACCGTTTCCTCTGATATGCTTCTTCTGTTTTTCAGCCAATCGGCAATATAATCCTTGAACAGAGTTTTAGTTGGTTCGAAGTACGTGCCCTTATTAAGGCTGTTCCTTCTTTCGGCCTCAGCTGCTACAGCTTCTTTCTGAGTCTTAAATCCTCCGGCCTTTGCGCGTATCCGAACACCATTTATAATCTCACCAGTATAAAACACGTAATACCATTTATTTTTCTTAGCTTTTTCATTCTTATGGACAGTCATAAGTGCACCTCATTCATTAATTTAGGCTCTTAACACCAAATTAACACCAAAAGCGCATTTTAGCAAATAATTAATTCAAAAAACCTTTATTTACAAAGGGTTCATAAGTGCATGTGTATACCTTTCAATGGTGTCACCCCTCCTTGCTCGGGTTTGTTTGGTATAACAAGGTAAAGGGATACAGTCAACACATATTATGTATTGGGGAACTTAATGGTGCTGTGTAAGGTCTAAAATGGGCGAAAGCGGAACCAAAAATACCGCCTACGGCGGTGGTGTGGGGGAGTAGAATGTTACCGGTCCGTCACGCCCTTTCGGTCACGCCGATTTTGTCCGGTAGTGGTTACAAAACTTATTGTAAAGTATGAAATGCATTCCATAGCAAGTCTTTTATTGGGGAGTCCGAATCGGTCTGATATGGTAAAATAGGAACATGATACCACCCCACGGGAGGCTGCACACCGATGGCAAACATTAAAGAAATCGCTCGAATGTCCGGCGTATCCGTGACTACCGTCTCGCGTGTACTCAACCATCATCCCTATGTAAGTTCGGATAAACGGGCCGCCGTGCTCAAAACGATAGAGCAATTAAACTATTCGCGTAATATGAATGCCGTACATTTGATCACTGGGCGTACCAAAGCAATCGCGGTGGTCCTGCCTCATATTCATTTTTTTTATTTTTCCGTGATCATGGACGGACTGGCTAAGGAAGCGCTGCTAGCTCAGTACCGGCTTATTCTATGCCAAACCAACTACCGGCCTGAAGAGGAACTCAAAGTTTTGGACATGCTCCGCAATAAGGAAATTGACGGTGTTGTAATCGTATCTACCGCCTTAGATCCCGCAACGATTGAGGAATATACCGAATATGGCCCTATCGTAACCTGCCAGGATAGCGGTAAACGCAGCTTCTCTTCCGTATATATTGAACATTACTCAGCCTTCCGTCACGGCCTGCAGTATTTGGTAGATAAAGGTTATCGCAATATAGGGTATTGTGAGGGCAGAAGGAATGGCAGCAGCGGATCTATCAGACAATCTGCATACAAAGATTTTTTTACAGAGAGAGGACTTGCTGTTCATAGTGAATGGATGTTATTTGATTGTTTGACCGAAGAAGACGGAGCGGCTGTACTCCACAGACTGCTGAACATGAAGGAACGGCCTGATGCCCTCATTATTACAGGGGACCATGTTGCTGCGGGTCTTATTATAGAAGCTGGAAAATACAACATCCGGATTCCTGAGGATTTAGCGATTATCGGATTCGATAATCAGCCGATCGGCAGACTGCTGGGTCTGACCACCATAGATAATCAACTCTTTGAGATGGGTGCCGCTGCTTTTCGGATTATCCTTGGACAGATTAACGGGGACGTTAGCACCGAGCCTGTGTACCAAAAGCTCAGTTACCGCATTATAGAGCGCACTACAGTGTAAAAAGATAACAAGTGAAAAGGAGCCTGCTAACCGCACGCTCCTTCATTATTGCGACACTTTAATGCCATGACTAAGGGCTTTACGAGCAATTAAACCCACTAATATCCCCGGAATGGTAAAAGCCATAGGCAACCATACAGGACCAAGCAATACTCCAAAAATCCGAAGGGTGTTGGAATAAATCAATCCAACCGTCACCATATAAGCGCTGGTTACAAAAGGAAGAAAAGCAAAGGGTTTTCTCCCCCCACCCGCATCTCTGTAGGCATCCCATATCGCAAAAAAATAAAGGCAGGGATAAAACATCAAGTATTGATAGTTGGTTTGTTCAATAGATTTATGGATTTGACCCTGAAAGCTCAAAATGATTACTGTATTAAAATTCGCCTGAACATTCACTAGGATTTCTAAAATAATAAACGTAATCCCTTTAATATATTTTTGATTTAACAGCTGCCCAAACCCTGGCAAGGCAATACACCAAAGCGCTTTCTCCCACGGACTTGATTTATCCATAATGCATCACATGGAGGTTGGTACTGTTGGATTTTCTTTAGCCATTGGAAGTTGATCCAGAAACCCGTAATCAATCATAAGATTGATACTGTCTTCCCCGTATTTTAGAGTTTCCGCCATTAATCGCATAAAGTGTACGCCTAAATCCCTCCTTTGAATACTGGAAAGACTGCTTCCATATTGACCCGATGAAGACGCAACTAGTAAAGACATTTTAAATAACATCAGTCTCTCCGAGAATGGAGATATGGTGGTATCCGTTAGTTCACTCTCCCAGGTCGGTAATTTAGGCAGGTCATTTTCTGTGAGTATAGATTGGAAAATCTCCAAATGTTTCTCATATATATCAGCACCGCGAACGAAATGTTCCTTCAACTCAGGGGTATTCGTAATTTGAGCGAAGCTTTTTAAAAACGTTTTATGAAATTCAGTGGATCTGAAATTAAATTCCAGCAAGGCAATTTCAATCGCATTGATTGGCCGGCGATCTGCAAACCACCCTGCTAAGAAACTTTGTTTGCTTACCTTCTCCACATGATTGGGAATGGGGATATGGAGATCAGGCAGGTTCAGTCCTTTTTTTATGGACAAGTCTGATAATCTGATAAATAGCTCCGTTGTGTTTTTTTGACATTCTTGATAAAACAAGCGGATATCTTTACGAATGGAAGTGTTTAAAGCCATTGAATATACAACTTGTGCTGCTTGCACCAATCCCAATTTGATCAATAGGGTAAAGTTATCGGTACAGATTGCCGGTGCATTTAGATCCACATCTGAATTATCGAACTTTTGGGGTAAGGGATGGTTGGCATTCTCTAAAAAAGCTTTCGATTTTTCCGTTTCAATCGTTGCAATCTCTTCAGCATACTTAAGGATATCGTGTAGTTCTTTATCTTGTGTTTTTCCGATGAAATACCTGGTAACCCACATTGCCATTGAGTTTGTTAAATATGAACTCCACAGACTTGCTGTCTCCGCTGGCGTTAATTTTTTGATTTCCATTTTGACTTAGGGCTCCCTTACCGTTTTATTTAGGTATAGTGTCTGCAAGCAGAGAAAAAAATATCCCAATGGGGATAGGATAGGTCAAACTTCATTATCCATTGGGAAATGTGAGGATCACCCTAAGTTTAATTGTAGAAAGTGCAACTATAGTGGACTTTTAGCCGAGTTGCAGCGATTTAAGTGCATATTCTGCAACTAAAAAGCCGTTTATCTGCCAAATGAGGCTTCTCTGCTGTTTTTAGTTGCACAAACTGCAGTTATTCCTCATAGGGTACCTCCTACGCTCCAAATAACTGCACATTGTGCAATTAAAAAACTAACTTTCCAAAGGAGAAGGCCCCGGATTGGAACACCGCCTTCTTTATCCATTGAAATAATAGCAACTGCCTACAGTTGAGCCTCGCCTTATGCTGTTTTTACACCATCCCCGATCCTCCTTATCGCCTAAAACACACAACTCTAGAATGGCTTACTGCATGATGATTCTTGCACCTCTGATTGGAAATGTGAGAAATATCACATTTTTATATTGACAGTAAAAGACTAGGCACTTATGATGAATTCAGCGTAATTGATAATCATTATCAACTATACATATAAAAGGGGTGTTTATTTTGAAATTTAGTTATGTTGTTCCCACTGGTCTGCTGGCGGCATCCATTCTATTTGCAGGTTGTAGCAGTAATGGAAATAACGGCAATACTGCCGAAGCTGTAAATGGCAACATTACCTCTAACAGTAACACTACAGCAGATGCTCAGGTTGCTACAACGGACGCCGGAACTACAGGGACTGCAGCTGATTTTACATCAGCGATCGATAAATATCGGACTTATGTAATTGAGCAATGTGATGCATTTGTGAAGGAAACAGAAAACTTCACCAACGCTGTAAAGGAAGGAAAACTGGAGGAAGCCAAAGCCCTTTACGCTCCCGCACGCATGTATTATGAGCGAATCGAGCCAATTGCAGAGGCTTTGGGCGATCTGGATCCCAACATTGATGCCCGAGAGAATGATGTAGATGCGGCCGAATGGCGCGGGTTCCACCGGATTGAAAAATCACTTTGGGAGGACAAAACAACAAAAGGGATGGAAGCTACGGCCGACATTTTATTAAAGGATGCTCAGCTGCTTCGGGCCAAAGTTGAAACGGCAGATATAGATGCGAACCTGCTTGTAACCGGAGCTGTGGAACTCCTTAATGAGGTATCCTCCTCTAAGGTAACCGGTGAAGAAGAACGTTATTCACACACCGATCTGTACGATTTTGTTGCTAATGTTGAAGGTGCCGAAAAAATATACGAGCTGCTCAAACCCGAGCTGGCCAAAATAGATCCCACGCTTGAGCAAACGATCGGTGAAAGATTTGCTGCATTAAAGGCTGAGCTTGCACCGTTCAAAGCCGGGGAAGGTTACGTTTCCTATGAAGAGCTCAAAGAAGAAGAAGTGCGCAAATTAAGCCAAAACTTGGATGCATTGGCTGAGCCTTTATCCAATATGGGAACTATTTTAGGAGTGTGATCGACATGAAAGATGAAAACCTGTCAAAGCAAGAGTCTAATTCTCCTAAACTCAATAGCAAAGAAGATGATTCTTCGACTGGATTTATAGGAAAAAAACTAAGCCGCCGCGAAATGCTGCGGCTTACTGGTGTCGGCGGATTGGGTCTCCTGCTAGGGGGAGGCGGCATTGGAAGTATTATTGCTGCAAGAAGCGCAGCAGCACCAAGCCGTGCAGCCCAAGCCTCTTCGGCGCTTGCCGACTCCATTCCATTCTTCGGTGAGCATCAGGCAGGAATTCTTACTCCTGCACAAAATTTCTTATGCTTTGCCGCCTTTGATTTAACAACTACCAAGCTGTCAGATGTTAAGAAGCTCTTTCAGGCGTGGACAAGTACCGCAGCCTCTCTCACTTCCGGCCAATTGATTGGAAATGTAAATGACAACCCCAATCTACCGCCCACAGACACAGGTGAAGCAGACGGATTATCTCCTTCCCGCTGTACACTTACCTTCGGAGTTGGGCCGTCCTTTTTTGACGGAAGATTAGGTTTAGGCTCACAGCGGCCTGCTTCATTCCAAGACCTGCCGGTATTCACTGGAGACAATCTTGAACCTCAATGGTGTGGTGGAGATCTCTGTGTGCAGGCGTGTGCCGATGATATGCAGGTGGCTTTTCATGCCATCCGCAATCTGGCGAGGATCGCCCGTGGGACCGCTGTTCTCCGCTGGACTCAGGAAGGCTTCCAGCGTTCAAGCGGAGCTGACCCTAAGGGAGCAACCCCGCGCAACCTGCTTGGCTTCAAAGACGGTACAGGAAATCCGGATGTCACTGACCGCAAAGAGATGGACACCGTGGTATGGAATAATAACGGGGATGGCCCTTCTTGGATGAACGGCGGCACCTATATGGCTGTACGCCGTGTAATGCTTCGCATCGAGGTGTGGGACCGTTCTAACTTAAGTGATCAGGAAGCGACCTTTGGACGGCATCGCCAAACTGGTGCTCCGATCGGATCTAAGGATGAGTTCGACGACCTTGATTTGAAAGCAACAGACGCATCCGGGAAACTTATTATTCCAGAAAATTCTCATTCCGCACTTGCACACGGGGATGGAACCGTTAAAATGCTGCGCCGAGCGTACTCTTATTCAAGCGGTATGAATCTAAAGACCGGGCAGTTGGACGCCGGCCTTCTTTTCATCAGCTTCCAGCGTGATCTGGTTAAGCAGTTCGTATCCATTCAACAGCGCCTATCCAAGAACGATAAGCTGAACGAGTATATGACCCACACGGGCAGCGCTGTTTTTGCCTGTTTCCCGGGGGCCCGGGAAGGCGGTTATATCGGCCAATCTTTGCTTGGTTGATTGCTGTATTTGCAACATGCTTATTATTGAAGGAGGATTACCGGATGCGACAAAATAGATTTCGTACGCTGAAAGCTACAGCGCTGCTTGGTTTTCTCTGCGCGCTTCTACTGTGCGCGCCAGTGCTTGCGGCGGAGGGGGCGAGCCGGCATGATGAGCTGCTGCCGCCTCTTGGCAGCGCGCTCGTCGAAGCCGGCCAGAGCCAGTGGGACGCCGCAGCCGCGGATGTAGAGACGTTCGCGGCGCTATGGCGCGCCGCGCAGGCTGGCACTCCGGACCCGGCATTCGCCGGTCCGGCTGCTGCCGTTGACGCCGCGCTCGCAGACGCGGCGGCCAAGCTTGCGGCGGGCGGCGATACGCCCGCGCCCGCCAAGTCCGCGCTGTCCACGCTCGCCAGAGCCGTGGACGCGTACGTCAGCGCCGCCTCCAGCACGGGCGGCGAAGGCAAGGGCGCTGCCGCCGGCCGTGAAACGGCGGCGCAGCTGCTGCCCGCGGTGGAACGCACGCGGGATGCGGCGCTTCGCGCCGATTGGGCGGCGGCAAAAGAGGCATACAGCGCCATTATAAATGGCTGGAAGCCTGCCGAAAGCGCCATCCGCCAAGACAATTCCGCCGTCTACGGCCAGCTGGAGACGAAGCTGAGCCTGTTGCGCATTGCGCTGCAGGCAGAGCCGCTCCGCGAGGAATCGGCGAAGTCAGAAGCCGAGGCTCTGTATACACTTCTAGCTGATTACAGCACAGGTAAAGTCAACCAAACTACACCAGCGGCGATCGATGAATCCGTTTCAATAGAAGGACTAATCCGTTACCTGAAGGAAGCGCGTACCAATGCGGCTAACGGTGACAGTGCGACAGCCGCAGGGGTTATGGAGCAATTTATTATCGCGTGGCCTTCTGCCGAAGGACAGGTTCAAATTGCTTCCCCTACGGTCTATAACAATATTGAAAACGAGAGTTCAGCCGTCAGCGGTTACCTATTATCTGACCCGCCGAAACTGGATCAAGCCTTGGCTGCTCTGGATAATATGCTTTCAGAATTAACACCTTTGGCTGGGGAGTCCAGTTATACAGCTTGGGATGCCGCACTTATTCTACTGCGTGAGGGTTTAGAAGCTATCCTCGTCTTGGCTGCCCTCCTCGCTTATCTGAAGCGGAACGATAGCCGCAATGCCCAAAAATGGGTATGGTCCGGTGCCGCTTCCGGTCTGATCGGAAGTATTGGGCTAGCCGTTGTTCTAACCTATAGCATCTCACGCGCGGCCTCCGGTGGAGCACGAGAAATGATTGAGGGAATTACAGGCCTAATGGCTGTTGTTATGATGCTGACCATCGGTCGCTGGCTTCATGAAAAGTCGAACACCGCCGCATGGAACAGCTACGTGGGTCGCCAGGTCGATGGAGCTTTAGCCAAGGGTAGTCTATGGTCATTATTCTCTATCTCTGCCTTAGCTATTTTACGAGAGGGAGCGGAGACGACTATTTTTTACGTCGGAATGGCCCCTTCTATTGAAACTTCACAGCTTCTGATTGGCATTGCAGGCGCACTGTTTGTTCTAATCATTATGGGCTATGCCATTATTGCGCTTAGTGCGCGACTTCCGATTGCGGCATTTTTCCGCACGGCTACAGTTCTGATTTACTACTTGGTATTTCGTTTTCTGGGTGAAAGCCTTCACTCTCTGCAAGTCGCAGGTAAATTACCGGCACATGTGCAGAGCGGTTGGCCCTCGGTAAGCTGGCTTGGGTTGTATCCAACTCTGGAAACTGTCCTACCTCAGCTGCTTCTGCTGCTCTTCATCGGATGGGAGCTGCTGCGTCGAAAAACACCCAGTAAATCACAAACCGTTCATTAAAGTAAAACTATAATTCGGGCAAGTCTCCTGTATTGGATACTTGCCTTTTTTAGAGCTCCTTTCACTCTAAATTCCTGCACAACGTGCAGGATTTCAGCCATATCCAGCTCTTTTCACTCTAAATTCCTGCACAACGTGCAGGATTTCAACCGTATCCAGCCCCTTTCACTCTAAATTCCTGCACAACGTGCAGGATTTCAGCCATATCCAGCCCCTTTCACTCTAAATTCCTGCACAACGTGCAGGATTTCAACCGTATTCAACCCCTTTCACTCTAAATTCCTGCACAACGTGCAGGATTTCAACCGTATCCAGCCCCTCTCACTCTAAATTCCTGCACAACGTGCAGGATTTCAACCGTATCCAGCCCCTCTCACTCTAATTCCTGCACAACACGCAGGATTTCTGATTACCGCATCGTTCGAAACAGGCATTTTCTAGAGTAGAAAATGTGTGAAAATCGAGTAAAGAATGAGTAATCATGTTAAGAATGAGCAATTGAGTAAAGAATGAATAAAAACGGAGTGAAAGCACAGTGAAGTCGGATAGAGCAGTAATGAAAATCAGAAGCTAGCCGAGAGTATACATCCCTCACCCCATCCGCCACTCACCTTTCAGCATCTCCCCATCTCCCATCAGTTTTTAACGCATTCGTTTGTCTATCTTCTTAATTCTAATTAATTTTTCGCAAATATTGATCATCCCGGATAAATTTGCTATTGCATCTGTAGTGATTTTATTTTATTCTAAGTATGAAAATAATTTTCTTGTTTTAGTTCATAATAATAAAAATAATTTCAGTACCGTTAATTTACATCCACTTATTATTTTCAAGATGAGGTGAGTTATGGCTCCGATCCTAAATGCGCTGGACCATGAAATGTCCAAGCTTTCACATATGGAACGTAAGCTGGCGGAACGCATTTTAGCCTCCCCCGGTGAGGTTATTCATATGGGAATACGAGAGCTGGCAGAGCAATGCGGTACCAGCCCGGCTACAGTCACACGTTTCTGCAAGGTTTTTCATTTCAAAGGCTTTCCCGATTTCAAAGTGAAACTTGCTGCTGAAATTGCCCAAAGTGATCATGGACTTCAGGACGGCAGTTCGTCCTATCAGGATATCGTGGCAGGCAATCCCCTCTCGGTTATTGTGGAGGCTATGCAGGCGAACCATCTGGCTTCCATAAGAGATACTACGTCACTGCTGAATATTGAAAGACTTGAAGGAGTCGTAGATTTGTTATGTAAAGCCAGACGGATCGACCTATACGGGATGGCGACTTCATCGATTGTAGCTCAGGACTTCTACCAAAAGCTAATTCGCATCGGTGTGAACTGCACCGCTTTTGCAGACTCACATATGCAGATTACCTCAGCCTCCACTTTGTCTAAAGGGGATGTAGCTTTTGCCATATCCTATTCGGGAGAAACACCGGAAACGATTGATGCTCTGGCCTGCGCCGGGGCTAGCGGAGCGAGCACCATTGCCCTTACTTCTTATGGAAGCAGTACGTTAGCCACAAAAGCCGATATTCCGCTCTTTTCCTCATCACTTGAGCAGGGTATGCGTCGAGGTGATATGGCTTCACGAATTGCCCAGCTTCACATTATTGATATTTTATTTACTGGAATGGTCAGCACACGCTTTAAAGATTACATTCCGAAGCTCGAACAATCTTATCTGAATGTTCAACAGTATCGCCATAAACGAGGAGGTCAAACGAAATGAATATTTTCAAATTTCAAAATGACGAGGATTTCGTACAAACCGGGGCTAACCTAATTGTCAGCCTGCTGCAAAGCAACCCAAAAGCTGTACTAGGTCTGGCTACCGGCAGCTCACCTGTAGGTGTGTATGCGCGTGTGGTTGAAATGTACAATAAAGGCCTCGTAAGCTTCTCCAAAGCTTCATCTTACAACCTTGATGAATATGTTGGGTTACCTGTAGACCATCCTCAAAGCTACCGTAGTTTTATGAACGAACATCTGTTTAATCACGTGGATATCGACCTCAGCCGGACACATGTTCCTAACGGAAACGCAGATGATCTAGATGCTGAATGTCTTGCTTACGATAAAATGCTGGAGGAACACGGGCCTGTCGATCTGCAGATTTTGGGCATAGGAAGCAATGGACATATTGGGTTTAATGAGCCTGATGCCAGTCTTAGCAGCGGTACACATGTGGTAGATTTGCTGGAAGAAACGCTCGAAGCTAATGCCCGATTCTTCCCTACTCTTGCTGAAGTACCTCGTCAAGCCGTAACCATGGGTATTGCCAGTATTCTAAAAGCTAAACAAATTGTTCTGCTCGTACGCGGTGAAGAAAAGGCTGAGGCTGTTAAAAACGCACTTGAAGGCCCTATCACTACCCAATGCCCCGCATCCCTGCTGCAAAGCCATCCCAATGTTGTTGTGCTGCTGGATAAAGGAGCAGGAAAATGGCTGAAATAAATACCCTTACAGGTGAGCTGTTATTCGGAAAAGTGCTTACTCCCGGCGGGATATTAGAGCATGGAGTAATTGCAGTATCTGCAGAGCAGATTCATTATGTCGGCGAAGCAGAATGGCTACCGGCTGCCTATGCAGAGTGGCCTTCCACTTTGGAAAAAAAGGGTCTGTTCATTCCCGGCTTTGTTGACGTGCATGTTCATGGCGGAGCCGGTCATGACTTCATGTATAGCAACTCTGAGGCGCTGAACTCCATCACCAAATTTCATTGCTCGCAAGGAACTACAACCATGCTTGCTACGACTATGACCGCTCCGAAAGCTGAAATTGATCGAGTATTATCCGAGGTTGACGCCTATAGATCTCGAACTATGCCTTATGCCCAGTTGGCAGGTGTCCATCTGGAAGGACCCTTTATTAGTCCCAAGTGGCCTGGAGCTCAAAATCCCGAGCACATTGTTCTGGCTAATATCGAATGGCTGGAGGAGTGGGAGACCCAATATCCCGGACTCATTCGTCAGGTCACTCTTGCTCCTGAACGTGAAGGCGCATTGACCGCGATTTCATGGCTGCGCAGACACAGCATTACTGCGGCCCTTGGGCATACTGACGCCACCTATGATGAGGTCATTACAGCAGCAGAGGCCGGGTTAAATCAAGCAGTACATGCATTCAATGCAATGACGGCACTGCACCACCGTAAACCGGGTACAGTCGGAGCGGTACTGGGTGACCATCGCATACGTGCGGAAATTATCGGAGACGGTATCCACGTACATCCGGCTGTGGTCTCTTTACTGGCCCGATTGAAGGGTGATCAACTGCTGCTTATTACAGATGCCATGTCGGCTGCAGGACTAAGTGATGGCGAGTATAAGATTGGGGATTTGCCTGTTTTAGTGCAACAAGGTATAGCTACTCTTAAAGATCATCCCGAATCCCTCGCAGGTAGCACTTTGACCATGATAAAGGGCTTTCGCTTCCTGGTTCAAGAAGTCGGTTTATCCCTTGAAGCTGCATCTCGGGCTGCAAGTCTTACACCTGCTGTTTCCTTAGGCCTTGAACGGACCATCGGGTCTTTGGAAGCTGGTAAGCAGGGAGATATTCTCCTTCTCGACGCCGAGCTTAATCTACGTGACGTTTGGGTTCAGGGGAAAAAAGTTGCCTTTTAAATGGGCTCAAACCAAAATCATTGGTTAGCCGTTTGGAAACAAGCCACTAAGGGTTCTCAGAGTGTTCTAGCGATCACTACCATTTCTCCAGAATCCCCCAACCCGATCCTCCGCTTTGTTCGCCCATTTCAGTCATCAGTACTTGACAAAACATAGTGTTGTGAAAAAAGTGAATAGCTATACGGACTACAGAGCCCTTATTAACGTGCAAATGTTAAAATGAAAGCACAAACGGACTCAGGTGCCCCTATTCGTGGATATAGGGGTTGTTTTAGCCAATTTTCTGCTCATTAGAGTCATCCGTGTCCGCATGAAGCGTCAGTGTACTTTATTCAGATTTAGGATAAGCCATATTTCATTAAAAATAACGCAGCCATACGCCTAAGGCGTTAAAGTGGCTGCGTTATTAGTGTTATCCGATATAAACGATAAATTCCATATGATTTAAAGATTTATTTCCAAGAATTAAAACTGTTAGCGGTTTGTGTTGTTACCAGGGAAAATACGCTCCACCATCGATCCGAATTCTTGTACAAAACCTTGAAGAGGGTATCCTCCACGAGCATTATCTGCATAGCCGTTTACACGTTGTACGAATTCTGGATTGTCAGAAACATACACCGTTTGAATTTGCGGTGCATTTCTTTTAATCTCCGCGGTAACTTTATCCTTAATTTCTCTAGGCAAAGTATCGGCATTACCAGCGCCCATGTTCCCCATGCCGCCAGTTCCAGTACCACCAGTTCCCATTCCGCCTCCAGTGCCCATTCCGTTGGTTCCCATACCTCGAGTTCCCATACCGCCGGTTCCCGCACCATAGGTTCCTAGGCCACCAGTTCCCATACCGGTTCCCATTCCGCCCGTACCCATACCTCTAGATCCCATGCCGCCGGTTCCCGTACCATTGGTTCCCATGCCGCCAGTACCCATACCTCTCGTACCCATGCCGCCGGTTCCCATACCATAGGTACCCATACCGCCATTCCCTACGCTGCCGGTTCCCATGCCGTCAGTACCCGTACCGCCAGTTCCTGTGGTCCCCGTTCCCAGCCCACCGGCACCGAAACCTCTAGCTCCCGTACTACCCATACCCATACCCATATTGCCGGCAGCACCGCTACCGCCTGCAGTACCGTTCATTCCTCCGCCGGTACCCGGCATAGATCCACCAATTCCTGTCATTGTTCCACTTCTACCGGTCATTGTTCCGTCCATGCCGTAAGTTGTTCCATCCATACCGGATGTTGTGCCACCTCTACCAGTCAATGTTCCACCACCGGTTCCCAGCATGCCGCCACTGTTTCTACCCGTTGCCAAGGTTCGCGGCGAAGTATTTGTTGTTCCTCCGCTATGCGTACCGGTACCGGCCTCGTCCAGTGTTAAAGCAACATACGCTCTATTCCCGGATACCAAAACATTAGCTGAACGAACATCTTTCATTGCTGTAATTCGGTCAGCCAAGTCCTGACTCATTTGGAGTCTGGTGACGTTATGTGTTCCAGTTCTACCGTTAACTGAGTTTGCATTCAATCGACCGTTTTTGGCATTCTGAACATTGTTTGTACGGACATCATTATTTCCAGCCGCATCATTAGTCCCGCAGCCTGTAACCCCAACCATACCGAGTAGAAGCGCCACTGCAAGGGACCTGCTGATTGTAGATCGCAACATGTATTCATCCTCCGTCTCTAAAGTTGTGATGTTTGATCGGTAACACTAATTAGACTGTGTTATCATCAGGCAAGCTATCCTTGAAAGGATTTGGCAATCGGACTTCTGCACCGTCACCGGTTCATGTATATTGGCGTATCATGTTAACAATAAGCAACAATTTCCGAAGCCGGTTTTGCTCCGTGAAATTTCTCAGGAGGGGTAAGAATGAAGGTCTTATTCACATTTTATCTGCCGAGCGGCGGTGTAGAAACATTGAACAGGCTGCGATGCGAAAGTCTGCAACAGAACGGCATTGAATGCCATGTCCTGTATCTCAAACCGGGTTCTGGTGGCCATAATCAAGCAAACTTTCCGGTGTTCATTACATCAGAGGATCATAAAATCAAAGAAATATTAATGAATGAACAATATGACGCAATCATCGTTACGTCAGATTATTTAATGCTGGAGCATTTACGTGAACTCGGCTACAACGGAATTCTTCTATATGAATCACAGGGACTCGGCACACGTGATTACGCCGAAAAACTTATAAAAGATGCAATTCCCTATCTGCAAACTTACTGTAATGCAGTACTGATTCCGCCTACAGATCATTTACTGGAATTGTTTATTACCATGTGCCCCTGGCTGCACCGTTATGTAATACCCAATATCGTTGATGTGAATTCCTTCCGGTATATTCCTGCTGAACCTCCCAAAGATCCGGTGATAGCGTGGGTGGGCCGTCTTGAACGCAATAAGAACTGGCCCGAGTATTTGGAAATTGCAGCACGTATCCGTAGGAGTAAGCCTAATCTTCATCTTTGGATGTTCCATGATCCGGATTTGGCAGCAGAAGGTGAAGCGGAACAATTTAATATTTCACTCCACAGATTAGGATTACATGACCGCTTGAATGTATTCACTAATATTCCAAATGAAGTGATGCCCGTTTATTATTCATCTATTGCCAGTTCCGGCGGATTTCTTCTTTCCACCTCCGTTACAGAAGGTTTCGGGTATGCTGTTGCTGAGGCTCTATGCTGCACTTGTCCTGTGGTCAGTACCGACTCCGACGGCGTTCGGTCCTTCATCATTCATAATGGTTCAGGTAAATTTTATCCGCTCGGAAATATTGAGGCTGCTGTAGCAGAAGGCCTGGAGGTAATGGACAATCCAGCTGTCAGGAGCAATATTCGGCAGCAAGGAAGGGCACATATGGTTGCTAACTTCGGAACGGGTCCTTATGCCCGATCTTTTCGGGAAATGCTGAACTCCTTTGCTATCTTTTAGAAAATAGTTAATAACAAATATCTAAGAACCTTCAACCCACCTTAGCTGTGGCATTGAAGGTTCTTCACTTATGAAATCTAATTTTTTTGTCTCGATACAATGTTGAATAATTCCTTCTGAAATATTGCTGTACTTCTCACCCACGTAAAAGGCAGCGAATCGATCTCCCCTCTACTGGCAAGTCGGAGCCGCAGCTCACGGTCCTCAATCAGCCGAATAATATCTACCGCCAGACGATTCTCATGCCGATAAGACATTAAGCAGTTATGCCCATGCACACAGTATTCCATATTTCCACCTGCATAAGTGGTAACCAGAGCCGCCCCGCAGCGCATGGCCTCCAGTCCCGGCAAAGAACCGGTATCATACGTACTGGAGCTTACGAATATATCACTTTCATTATAGTGGAAACAGAGCTCGGTATCATTTCCAGGCGTCCTGATATGGTATTTCCCGTCGTTTTGAAGTTCTTGGAGAATGATGGATTCTGAGAACTCTCCCGGCGGAGTCATCAGATAAATATCTACCTCCGGGTGAACCTCCTTCACATGATTCAGCTGCTGAAGCAGATAATCCTGTTCCCGATGCCCAGAAAACCCGCCTTCCGGCTTACGCATAATTGCAGAAACGACGAGCCTGCGCCCCTCCCTCTCACGAAGCCTCTGGTTATAGAAATCCGGGTTCACGCCAATGGGTACAATACGCCCTTTAACCCCATGGTTTAGACGAACAATCTCCTGCTGCCAACGTGACAGAACAAACAAATTTCGGGAGCTATGATACGAAGCGAAGGACTGGTTGTTATCCGGTAAGAAGCTCGGCTCGTAACATAACGCCAGTCGGATATGAATCCCTTTCCCTCTTTCACTGGCCTGCTGGGAAACCGCCACGGTCGTATAATAGTTGGAAACAATCACGTCAGCAACCGGAAAATCGCTCTCTTCAAGTTTCTTCTTGCCCGTTAAAAATATATTACATCCCATCTCATATTCCACAGTACCGCCCAATGGCATAATGATAGTGATTTCGTGCCCCATGGCCGACAGACGGTTGGCAAGCTCAGCAAGCATTCGCTGTGCTCCCCCCCGGCACAACGTTAGAACTGGAAATGTTATTTTCATGATCTCGGCTCCTTTCGAAGCAAACGTGAAAGGGCTTGGAAGTGTTTGGCCTGAACCTTTTTAATTTCCTGCGTCTGCTCCTTGCCATGAATTACGGAGCCCATAGCCTCATGCACTCTATAATCAAGAAGGGGTTCCTTAATATAAGACCATTCATAGTGCGGTAGAATTCGCAGCCACAACTCATAATCATGTGTGTATAAAAACGACTCATCAAAAATGCCTACTTTGTAAAAAATGTTCATGTCCAGCAGAACAGAGCTGCCATTCACTGGACAGCCCTTCATCAGGGTCTCAATAAGCTGAATTCTATCTAAAGGTGCAGCCACTACTTCGGATAACCGTTCCCCAAATTCATTTATATAAAAGAAGGCCGTATGGCAAAAAAACGTACCCGCGTTTTGGATAAGCTCTATCTGCCGTTTGATTTTATCCGGATGGAATTGATCATCAGAGCTTAACCAGGCAAAATAAGAACCGGTAGCGGCCATGATTCCACAATTCAATGCTGAGGCGGTCCCACCGTTAGTTTTTCGAATATAGATAATATCTTTCATATAGGGTGTTAGCTTTTCTATATGTCTGGTGGAGCCGTCATCCACAACGATAATTTCAATGTCTTTATAGCTCTGTGCCAGAGCACTTTCTACGGCCAAATGGACGAATTGACAGTTGTAGAATGGAATAACTATCGATACCTTAGACCTCACATACATGGTCTCACCTCCTCAAGCAATGACCGGTTCTTATACGATTTTGCATGCCATGATTGCATCCAAAGGGGGGTGGTCTTCACCAAATGATTCACGAAAGGATGGATTCTCCGCATGATGAAACCCCTTGAGCACCAACACTTCATAACCCATTTCCAGAAAATCCTCGGGCTCCCATCCGCTCCTGTGTTTTTGGAACAGCTCCCCGTTTAAATGGTAATGATCAATACCTGACTGCGGAAAAAAACCTCTTGGTGTAAATACAACCACTCGGTTTATGGCAATTTTCTCAGCCGCTTCTAATAACTTCTTCCCTTCCTCCATGGAGAAGTGCTCCAGAGAGTCAATGAAAGTGACGGCTGAGAATGACTCAGGTAAAAAGAGTTTATCCATTTGCCTTGCATCTGCATTGATAGGAATAATATGAGGCGACTTCACATCACGGTGAAGGAGATAGGGGCGATGGATCTCAAGGCCTACTACAAGCCCCGCCTCGTAAGAATCGAGCAACGTACCGATACCGCAGCCGATATCCAGAATACTGTCAACAAATCTTAATTGCTCGAGTAATACGGGGAGGAAGTCTTTCACTGAGATTTCCTGAACCATTTCTCATTTCACCCTCCCATTGATGAAATCAGACTGCGTAACGAAGCCTGATACCGGTTCGCTGTTGCGGCCGCTTCAGTCATAATTTGGTCGTAGTGTTTGAGTGTCCCCATTCCATCATGACGACGGTACCCTGTCAGCGACTGATTCAACATAACGGGGATATAACCGTTAAGAATGGCCCGGAACCACAAGTCAAAGTCATGTGTGTAGGGAAGTTGCTCATCAAAAAGCCCGATGGCTCCGAACACCTCCTTCTTAAACATAACGGTGCATCCATTTATAGGGTTACCTTGCAGAAAGCATCGTAAAAATTCAAGTTGGCTAGGAAATACCACAGCTGCATTAAGCTCTGTTAACTGAGAAAACCCGTTAATGTAGTTGAAATTTGTATAGGAAATCAGCAGGTTATTCTGTTCCATGAACAGCGCCTGATTATTAATTTTGTCATGATAAAAGATATCGTCCGAACTTAGCCAAGCAATGTAATCCCCTGAGGCATGCCGAATACCGTGATTTAACGCGGTTGCTGTGCCTCCGTTCGTTTTACCTAAATAATGAATCTGGGAATGATACGGCGTGAGTCGTTCCGAAAATACGCTGGAGCCATCATCAACCACAATAATTTCATGGGCTTTCATGGATTGAGTCACGGCACTTTGCAGCGCGTGCCCAATATAGGGGTCATTATAAAAAGGAATAACTATCGATACTTTAGGATTCATGCCCATCCACCTTCCCTGCCCACACGAAAATAGTCCATAATATCTGACAGTGACTGTTCGAACGAAATATCCGCACTCCACCCCAACGCCGTCGCTTCTTCTTCAGGTGTAAAAGGAGGCTCCGAATAAACCACCGGTTTCTCCGCAGTCTCACTTCCCCAAACCATGGGAACAGCGGCTTGGGTCAGCTTCAACAGCTGCTCTGCAATATCTCCAAGCTTGCGTTCCTTACCTGATTCAATACGGTAGATGGTGCCGTTAGCACCCTTGTCTAAAATATATTCGTAAGCTCTTACTGCATCACGTACATCCAGGAAGTCACGCAGGGCAGAGCGGGAAGATACTTTGAACGGAGCTTGTTGCACCCCGTTCTCACTGCGCGCAATATGGCCTGCCAGCAGTGAGCAGAATCCGGTTGAAGATCCCGGACCCATCAGGTTGCAGGGTTCCGCCAGAAGAACCTGTTGCTGGAACAATGTTCTCCAAGCCAGAGACACCAGCTCCTCTAATGTCTTGCTTAGACTATAAGGATGAGGCGGGAGTACAGCTCCAATCCTGTACTTCAACCGGGAGCCTGCAACCAGTATGCGGCAGGACGGTAAAATGCGTAAAGCCTCCAACAAATATAGAGTAGCCATTACATTGGTTTCCATATAAAGCAACGGGTTCTGCCAAGACTCCGGTACAGAGTTTTTACCAGCCAGATGCAGCACGTCCTCCGGTATAACCGTTTTGATCATCTCTGCAACAGCCTTTCGGTCGCTGAGGTCGCAGACATAAGTCTGTATACCCTGAGGAAAATCAAAGGCAGGGGACTTCATAGCAACCGGATTACGCAGAACTGCGATAACCTCTGCCCCTTGTGCCGCAAAATAATTCACAGCATGCCTTCCAGTAAATCCGGCAGCACCGGTGATCAATATCCTACGCCGGCTCATAGGGTAAACTCAGAATGCTTCATCCATTCTGCCAACTCCGCCAGCATAACCGGATAGGATGGCAACTGAAAGTGGACATCCGGGCGAGTGTTGGTTAGTGTTCGATCCTGCACAGGTTGCTCCTCCGGGACAACCTCGACATCATTTTTGTCGAAGGAGGTTTGAATATATTGCAGCAGCTCATATTTACTTACAGGCTGGGGATGCGCCAAATGAATCAGCCCATCGACAGAGGATTCCAGCATGGCATCCACCGCTTTAGCCAGTTCAAGCGTAGTTACCCCATTCCACATTACGCTGCGGTAACCGGATACTTTTCCCGTTTGCCCCAGAAACCACTCCATCAGGCCAATGCCACCGGTGCGAATTTCAGGACCGATGATTGAGGTGCGAATCGTTAAATGTCCCGGATCTCTTACTTCTCCTAGACATTTCGTAATGGAATAGACGGTGGTTCCGTCCGGTGTATCCTCCTCGGTGTAACCGCCGCGTGTTCCTTCGAACACGCAGTCGGTGCTGATATGAATCAACCGGGCATGGATCGTGTCTGCGGCCCGCCGAAGCCGATGGGGTAGAAACCCGTTTATATGGTAGGCACCTATTTTGTCATGCTCCGCAAAATGATTCAGAACACCCATCGCGTTAATGATGCAACCGGGGGAGACGATATCAACCAGCTTTTCCATCCCGGCAATATCATCTGCGTCAACATGCAGCCCTCCGAGATCGCTCTTATCCCGGGTTGTATAGAAAACGTGATGCTTGCCCTGGCGGCGAAAGTAATCCACCAGCATATGACCTGCCATTCCGTTCCCTCCGAGGATAAGAAGCTTCATTCCAGAAAACCTCCTCGAATCAGAATATCCTTGATTTCCTTCTGGTTCATAAGGTTGGTCTCGGAGCTGAAGCTGTTGAAGGAAACCGGGATGTACTGACTGTAATGCTCCTTCAGTTCAGGCATATCCAAGGTGGGCAATATCACTAAATACTGTTCATCGTATACAACGGTAGTTTGGCTTTCGAAGTCACTCATCAGGATTTCGTGGATCTTTTCTCCGGGACGGATACCTGCTTCCACAATACTTACATGCTCTTTTCCTGAAGCCTCGATCAACACCTCGGCCAGATCGACTATTTTGCAGGTAGGCATGGTCATAACAAAGATCTCCCCGCCAATGCTAACCTCAGAGGCCTTGAACAGCAGCGTAATGGCATCGCGAAGGGTCAGGAAAAAGCGAGTCATTTTCATATCCGTAATACGTACTTGGCCTTTATCCTTAATCTGCTTCATGAACAAATGGACCACGCTGCCGTTGGTTCCGAGCACATTACCTCCGCGTACAGTGACAAAGCGGGTATTGGACCCCAGCAAATTAGCGTACACGATCAGTTTTTCACCGATAGCCTTGGTCATGCCGTAAAAGTTGGATGGGTTGGCTGCTTTGTCGGTTGAAATATAAATTACCTTTTTAACATTGCAGGCAATAGAGGCTTCAATTACGTTTTGCGTCCCGACAACATTTGTTTTCAATGCTTCATAGGGCTGATCTTCACAGACAGGAACATGCTTTAATGCCGCTAAATGAAAGACATAATCCACACCCCGGCAAGTCGCAGTCAAGGCGTCCTTGTCGCGGATATCCCCGATGATGAAGCTAAGACGGTTATCCTCGAATTCCCGGCTCATGGCCACCTGGGCTGACTCACTGCGCGAGAATATAATAATTTCCTTAGGGCCTTGCGGCAGAAGCTGCCTGATCAATTCATGCCCCCAGGAACCGGTGCCGCCTGTGACCAATATCCGTTGATTATTAAACATGCAGGTTCCCTCCAAGTAGAAATTTAGCTACTTTTATCGAGACATCCGGGGTCAAGTAACCTTCAGGGATCTCCCATTCTCGGCTTAACGCCGTCATCAGTTTAACGCAGCGCATAATGCTGTCAGCATCCACCCCGGATACCACATTGCTGCCGCAATCCACTGTTTCCGGCCGTTCAGTTGTTCTTCGTATGGTCACAGTAGGTACGCCCATCAGGCAGCATTCCTCCTGAACCGTACCGCTGTCCGTAATCGCGCAAAAGGCATGCTGCTCTAAGGCTACAAAGTCAAAAAATCCAAAGGGCTCATGGAATTCAACAAGCGGGTTCATTTGCAGGGAGAGTTGCTCCGTAAGTTTGGAGCGTGTACGAGGATGAGTGCTGCAGATCAAGCGGATTCCAAAATGTTCAGCCACTGCATTCAGACCGGACATAATTTGCATAAGGGATTGCGGATCATCTACATTCTCGGCCCGGTGTGCCGTTACTAGAAAGTATTGACCCGGAGTCAGCTGAAGCTGGTCTAGAATATGGCTGGCCTGTATTTGAGGCTTATAATGGGACATCACCTCATGGATTGGATTCCCCGTCAGGATAATACGTGCTGAAGGAAATCCTTCGCTGAGCAAATGCCTTTTGCTCTGCTGAGTGTAGGGCATATTAATCGTAGAGACGGCATCTATAACCCGGCGGTTTTTCTCCTCCGGCACCAACAGATCATAACATCGGTTCCCGGCCTCCATATGCATGACAGGAATACCCATGCGCTCGGCAAGAACGGCGCAGAGTGCGCTGTTCGTATCGCCTAGCAGCAGAATTCGGTCCGGTTGTTCTTTCTGCAGGATGGGCTCCAGTCCGCCAAACATGGCGGCAAGCTGACCTCCCAGTCCTGACTGCCTCTCCTGCAGGACATAATCCGGAGCCCGCAGACCCAATTCGGCAAAAAAGATGCCGCTTAGACTAGCGGTGAAATTCTGTCCTGTGTGCACAAGTACATGTCGGTCCGCATGCTGATCGAGAAGCGGGATGATCACACTTAAACGGATGATCTCGGGCCTTGTGCCCAAAATCGTCATGATCTTCATGGGTTCACTCCCCTGCCTATTTTTTGTATGTGATCTAGATCTTAGGCCGTTTTACGGCGGCTGCGGCTGCGCTTCTTACTCTTGCGAAGCCCGGCTGAATGCCGCCGGGCAGAGCCAGCGCGCCGCTTCCGCCCGGTGCGGCGCGGCTTCACTGCCGGGCGCGTACGTCTGCGCGCCCGGGTCTTGTTGGCGCGGCGCAGCCTGCCGCGCCGGACCTTGCCGCGCCGGAGCCGGGCGCGGCGCTTACGGCCCGTGCGGCGCGGTGCTGACGCCGCTGCGGGGCCGGCCTGCGGCTCGGGCACGGGCACGGGCGTACCCGGCGCAGGCGGCTCCAGCAGCGCGGCGGCGTAACGCGCCGCGCTCGGCAAGGCATAGCGGAGGTTCCACACCTCCGCAAGTCCCAGCAGGCGTGCGCGGTAGGCGGCTGGTCCGTATACGATACCCACGCGCTCACGCGCCTGAGCACCAACTCCTGCGGCCACTACCGGCTCCGCCAGCAGAGCACAAACCGCTTCCGCCAACGCGTCGATATCCTCCACTGGAACAAGATAGTTGCTGCAGTCCGCGGTATGAAGAATTTCTCCCAGACCTCCTGAATTGTAGGCGACTACGGGCTTACCGAAAGCCATCCCCTCCAGGGCGGTCATTCCAAACCCCTCGCGGATCAAGCTCGGAATGACCAATATATCGAGCGCACAGTAAGCAGCGGGCATGCACTCCTCATAACCTACAAACCGGAAACGGGAAGTTAATCCCTCCAGCTTCACCTTACGTACACAACGATCATAGAAGCTTTTATCGCCTGGAATGCCTACCACTAGAAAATGACTGGAAGGATGTCGAGCCGACACTAACACGGCCATATTCACAAAATGCTCCAGACCCTTTTCCTTATTAATAAAAGATGAAACATAGCCGATCAGCGGTTTTTCTGGTGCGACACGCAGTTCCCTCCGCCGTTCACCCCGCAGCTTGCTCCAAGCCTCCGGCATCATCTCCGCATCATTCCAGGATGGAGGGAGCAGCGTTATCTTCGCTTCGCGAATCCCTTCCGGAAATGGGGCAGCTGCCGTCTGAGAGATAGCCAGAATTTCATCACTGTAACGGTGGATCAGGTCCACGCTGATGGAGGTAAATTCATTGTCTGTAATCGTCTCGGAGATTTTCCAAACTACTGGGATGCCTAACAATTTCGCTGCCATCGCCGGAAGTACATGTACACAAGTGCTCGTAATGATAAAGGCTGGTTTAAGATTCCACAGCCACTGCGCCAAATCCGTAAATTCCTTGCTTTCTTGGAGTGTTCGGGCATCCGCTTCTAGACCTGCATACGGGGTATACATTCCGTATAAGAGCGGAATAGCCAGCACTTGAACCCCAATACCGTAATGACGAGCCTGACGCGTCAGCTTACCCTCATGGGGAGCAACAAGCAGACAGTTAAAGTATAGGGAGAGCTCCCGGGCGAAGAAAAGCAGCAGCTTCTCAGCGCCGGTAATACTCCGTGTATTGGATACATGAGAAAAGAGGACTATCGTAGCTTTGTCAGCCATGAATTCTTGGCGCTCCCAATAAGGGATTCGGAGCCGCCATTCACCTCCTTAACGTTTTGCGAAGCAAAACTAACTTCGAAAGCACTTCGTACACCAACCGGTACTACAGTATATTGCACAGGGAACAGATGCTGGCACGACACCTGTCCCCCCGGTATTCGCACAAATCTATCCAAAGATAACGGTCAAAAGCTGATTCAGGCGTTTATTATACGTATGATCCTTAATCGTACGCTCCAAGGCACGCAGCGCAATAGCTCGACGTTCCTCCTCATGAGACAGATAAAAACGGATTTTATCCATCAATTCCTGCGGGTTGCTGAAGGTCTCAATTTCTTCACCCGGCTTATAGAAGGATCCCAAATCTTCTCTGGCATCGCATAACTGCAACGTTCCAGAGGCAGCAATCTCGAAGGTCCGCGGATTGGGCGAAGCCGCTGGGATTAGAAGGGTATTGTTATTAACGACATCATCAATATGGGATCTGTGCAGGTTAATTACGATCTTGGATCCGCTGTACGCTGTTGCAGTTTCTTGAGGAGTCATCCATTTACCAATCTCGATCCGTTCACCATACATCGGCGCTTCAGGAAGACGATCCCACCAAATCCCGTTAATGACGGTATTGAATTCCATCAACTCCGGCATAAGGGGACGGAAGAAATCCACTCTGTTCCAATAAGCGGAGCCAATAAAACTGATATCACGGACCACAGGTGAACGTGTTATCGTTGGGCGATAGTGATCCCGGTGAGCGCCAAAAGGCAAATAGTGTACCTCCGCACAGCCCAAACCTTTGTAAAAATCGATACAATTCCGTTCCAGCGTGAACACATAATCATAGTGGTTTACAATTTTCACCGTAAAATCCGTATAATACGGATCATCCGTGAGCCATATGGCGGTACGGATACCGGATTCCCGGAGGGTAGCAATCTGATCTAAGGGCAAATCCATACCATCCAGTACAAGCACTAAGTCCGGCCGTTTAACAGCTGCAAGCTCAACCAGATTCTGACGTACATCCGTTACCGTTACTTCCGTCGTCAGGCTTTGCAACGATGAAAGAACAGCGTCATCCAAAGGAGAATAAGGATAACCTTTACCGGATGCTACATACATGACATGAATATTTCGCACAGGAAGCGGTTCTTCTACACGGCCATTCAGTATAGCTAATCTTCCTCTGAGGTAACCCTCATCGTAACCGCCTTTGAAGCCAGTCAATCTTCCTCTAAGTTTTTCTTCTTCCGCAACCGTCAGCGGGTACGGTGGAATAGGCATAATAAAGTTGTTATCCATGGGTTGTCGCTCCTTTTGTACGAATCTTTTACTTACACGCGCTTGGCAATAACATCGAGAAGCTGCGGCATACGCGAAGTGAAGGTATGCCTCCTCAGCGTTGTATGCAGGCCTCTTAAGGCGAACTGTCGACGTTCCTTTTCATGGGTCAAATAGTGTTCCATTTTAGCTTGCAGCTCTTCGGCAGAACCGAAGGTATCGAGGTCATAGCCGGGACGGTAGAAATTACCCAGATCATCCCGAATATCTGTAAGCTGCATGGTTCCGCATGCGTTAATCTCATAGGTGCGGGGATTAATCGACCTCGAGGGCAGCTGAAATGTATTCCGGTTATCCTGCCCCGCTTCCCACGGCCGGTGAATATTGATGACAAGCTTCGCTCCGCTGTAGTAATTGGCTGTTTCCTCCGGAGGGATAAATCCATGACTAATAAAAGGAGACAGCTTGTCATAGGTGGTTAACCTCTCCCAAAACCCGCCGGCTATTAGCGTCTTTTTACGACTTAAATAAGGAGCCAGCCGATCAAACAGCTCCGTTCGATTAAAGAAGGCATTCCCAATAAATACAATGTCATATTGGTATTTGGGCCCCGTCCGTCGGGGGTAGAACATTTTCGTGTTAACACATAGCGGTAAGTAATGAACCGAAGCTACACCGAGAGAGCGGTAGAAATCGACACAACCCAGTTCGTGCGTAAACACATGATCATAAAATCTGCAAATGACTGAGGTATCCTCCGTGAAATAAGGATCATCGACAAACCATATTGCAGTAGGGATACCCAGATTGCGTATCTCTGTGATTTGATCTAGATGATTCTCTGGAAATACATGCAGTCCATTCATCACGAGTACGGCCCCCGGCCGTTCCCTTGCCGCAGTCTCCAGCATTGCTTCCGGGGTGCTAAGTATTAGCTCGCTTACCAGAAGACTCAACGCCTCCGTTACCCCCGTATCAATCGCTTCGAACCCTTGGGGAACATACATTAGCTTAAATGGCCTGCATGGCTCTACCTGACCAGGATTAAGCTTGCGCACTGCCTCGCACATTCCGAGATGGTACCCTTCCTGATAGCCACTGCGGTATTCCCGCTTGTGCTCTTTTTTCATTTAAACTTCACGCCCTTCACTTGGCCCTGTCATCTGTTCAAGACAATATAACTATATGCGGAGTCAGCACTCGCCTCATGGTCATTTGTCTGTAGGACGAGGAAATTGGCACCTGTCCCCTGTCTTTCGCCCGGTCCGTCACTCGAGTGATCGAAGTGTTTTGGCAAGCAATAAGCTGTTATAATTTCAGTACATCTACTTTCTCGGACAATAGTAATCTTGCCGTTGTTCCAAGAAATAACAGGGAGGAAACCCATGAATAACAGCTTGCTGTACCTGCGTCATGCGGAACTGCTCCGTGATAAGGTCTCATCATTTCATAACTATCCATTCCATTTGCCTGCGGTGCGTACACTGGAGCGACTCGTTTTTGAGAAGCAGGTCACCTTTTTAGTAGGAGAAAACGGGACAGGGAAATCAACCCTGCTGGAGAGCATCGCTGCCGCCTGGGGCTTTAACCCTGAAGGTGGAACACTTAATTTCTCGTTTAACACCCGACCCTCTCATTCAATCCTGCATGAGTTCATAAGAATTGCCAGAGGGACTCAGCGACCTAAGGACGGCTTTTTTCTAAGGGCGGCAAGTTACTATAATGTGGCATCCTATATTGATCAGTTGGATGAGGAGCCCGGGGGTCCCCCTATCAGGAACTCCTACGGAGGCAAGTCCTTGCACGAGCAATCCCATGGTGAATCTTTCTTCGCTGCGTTCATTCATCGCTTCAGAGGACGGGGCCTATACATCCTTGATGAACCTGAAGCCGCTCTTTCTCCCCTTCGGCAAATGTCACTGCTGGTGCGTTTACATGAACTCGTTCAGCAGAACTCGCAGTTTATTATCGCTACTCATTCCCCCATTCTGATGTCCTATCCGAATGCGGATATACTTCTGCTGGAGGGTGAAGGCATCCGCCAAGTTGCTCTGGAAGAAACCGAGCATTACACCGTTACCAAAGCATTTATGAATGACCGCGAAGGCATGCTGAACGAGCTGCTGAGCCCGGAGTAAGTACGGTTACCCGCAGACACAACAATAGCCAGTCTCCGGGTGATTGGGAGACTGGCTATTTGAATTGTACCTTAGATTTATTGATAGACTGAACCACTCGAACGTTTTTAATTATTTCCAGTAACTATTAGCTTCGATTGATTACGCTCCAGTAACCGATAAATCACAAGTTTGTTTGGGTTCCAGTTTGCGGCTGCAAGTCTGTGTTACAGGTAGCGTCAAGAAGTTTGTGTATGAGGGTATAAGTATCTCCCCAAGTATCCCCGATAAGTATAGCAATCAAATCGTCTACCTACATAGGTTTCCATATATATAGTTGCACAACTTACACTTATAGTTCTCCCTTAGCACACTTTAGGGGGTTTAATTGCACTTTATACACTTATTTTTGGGTATTCCGGGGTTTAAGCGGCTTATTCGTGTTTTTAGTTGCACAAAGTACATCTATCCATACATCACAGCGCCAAAAGCTAGAAATAAGTGTATAAAATACATCTATTTCACTGACTGGGTCAAGAAGTATGTGTAAACGGTTGGACCCCCTAATTATGGAGTCCTCCTGCCCTTCCTGCACCAGACATCGCGCATCAAACATCTCGTTTAGGACGAATATAATGCATGGAAATCCATCTCCGATGCACAAAAAAATCGCTCCTATGGAAATGGCTGCTGATTCTTCCATTTACCAAAGAGCGATTCTAGTTTGTGGTTTTAAAGTAGACTTTAAGTCCATTTTCCCGTTAATACCAGTGTAGAGGACAGGACGATTGCGAAAAAGCGGCAACGTTAGCCCGAAATTTTTCCGAAGGAAAACTAGATCCGAAGCATAAGCTTTCTCCAGATGTACACCGCTAAGTGTAAGTCAATACATCTGGAGACAACCAGCTACTTTACTTACACAACGTTCCGTTCGCGGAGCGTCCTTACACAACACCAACAGTTACTTACGCAACATTCCGTCCGTGAAGAGTCTATCGATTTTTTAAACCCACCAGCTTGTGGACTATCCAACCGAACATAACAACCACCATCATATCAAAGCTGACATTGAACATGAACAAATGCTTGCCGATATCGGCTCGTCCATCCCCCAGTATGGGTACCAAAAACGAGAAGATTCCGATGAGTCCAACCAGCATCAGCAGTTCTCCGGTCACTCTCTCCCGTATGTTCTTACTGCGGAAATACTGAAACAATATTCCTGTAAAATACAGCAGATAAAATATACTCAGGAAGCCCAGACTGTGCGGGATATGCTTGTTCTTGAACTGGCTCCATGTACTGTATGTATAGGATAAGGCCACTTTCGGATTACCCTCCCCGATTTCATAGTTTCCTAGATAATAGGGACGGATAGACATACCGTTCGCAGCCGCATACTTCATGTTATCTATCAAACGATCTGGATTCTTAATATAAAAGAACAATACATCCTTATGAGATATACGAGCATAGAAGTCAGGTTGAAGTGAAGGATCATTCTGCTTAATGACTGTATTCCCCTGAAAAAAATTCGTCCCTGCTAAAACTTCCAGCCTATCAGGCAGGCCAAGCTGCTTCAAATCTCCCCTCACATCGGGGGATTGATTCAGAATTCCGAAAAAAACGGTCTGATACAAATTGATATGCTTGAGATCCTTGGGGGCCGTTGCGTACAGAAGGACAGATATTAAGAATATAGCGGCTGAAAACCATAGAGAAACCTTCTTCCAACTTCCTTGACCTTTCAAGGCTGCAAAGCGCAAAAAAATTAGAGCAAAGGCAATACCAATTGGCGCATTCTGAATTTTGGAAGAAGTGAGAAAGAGCACCGATATAAAAAACAAGATAAGCCCCTTCACAGTCGGTCTTTCCTGGCCTGTTAAACGAAGTCCCAGCGCGAAGGTCAGCAGCATAAACACCATGGATACCGGTTCTCCGAACAAGGAATTGAAATAAGCCAAGTATCCGATGTCATAAAAAATAAACAACAAGCTCCCGCCCAGCAGCAAACCTGTCACATAGGAACCGCGAGCATTAGTCCTAACAAGCAGCCAAGTAGCCGCCAATAGCAGGGATATATACACTGCAGCGAGTAAACGGATATCAAAATAACTTCCGTGGAACAATCCCCCGATCAGTCTCGGCAGCAGCACAAGAAAGATTTGACTTGAAGGATAGAACCCCTTGAATAGAGTGTCATAAGCAAATCTGGAATGGCTGAAACTGAAAAACCGGTCTGCATACGACTCGGCGGCATTGTAGTAATTCAGTCCTATCGTATTCATCATCCGCAGGAAGTCGCCGTTATCGGCGACTCCAACAAACGGTGAGCCGAACAGGAGATAAAGGGCGAGCCCCAGTCCAGCAAGCACTATAATTATTTCTGGTTTTAAAAGCTTTTTCATTATTCCTCCCTTTCTTAACGCTGCGGCAACCGTTTCACATATTCGTCCGACAAACGCATTAGCTTCATTATATATTTGTAATCATCTTCATATTTGGAGAAGTCCCCTACAGGCTCAAGTGTTTTCAGCGACATCGCCACTCCATCATTAAAGGCCTTGCCAGGAACAAACAGGATATCATTATTAAAAAAAGATCCTGTCGGCAAATAATATCGCATACCGATAATATTGCGGTCAATGTTAAGGAGATCATGACCGAAGGCTGTAAAACCCTCCTGTTGAAGTGAAACGCCTAGCAGGTTGGATATGGTCGGCATAATATCGACCTGTCCGCCTGTTGTATCTACGACCCTACCTTGCTTCATGCCGGGCGCATGTACAATCAGCGGAATGTTGTAGCGACTGATCCGGTTATCATACTTGATGCCGAGGGCTTCATGAATTTGTTCCGAACTTACAACCTTGGGCTGTAAGCCGAAGTGGTCTCCATACAACACAACTACAGAGTTATCCCATAATCCATTTTTCTTCAAACCTTCAATCAATGTGCCAACAGCATAGTCCGTATAGTTGACCGCCGTCAGATAATCACCTAGTACCCCTCCCTTCATATTCTCAGGAACCGTTATTTTTTTGAAGGATTTAGGAATCTTGAAAGGGTGGTGGCCAGAAACGGTAATAAACTGAGCATAAAAAGGTTTTTCTTGCTTCTTCAGCTCGGAAAGTTTGTTTAAACCCGTGATGTACAGCTGCTCATCTGAAGCTCCAAATGCATTCAAGTGGTCATTAGTGAAGTAAGGCTGATCAAAATAACTGGTAAACCCCAAGGCAGGATAGAGCTCCTTGCGGTTCCAGAACCCTACTTTGTTCACGTGGAAAGTATAGGCCTCATAGCCTTTATCTCGAAGTAAACGCGGCAGACTCGGAAGCACCCTGTCTCCAAATGAGGTAGACATAGCCTGTGATCCGATGGGATATATAGACGTATTACTCATAAATTCTGCATCTGAGGTATTACCCGGACCAATCTGTTGAAAGACATGAGGAAAGTACATGCTCTCTTTGGCAAGCTTGTTCAGCACCGGTGTTAATTCCTGACCCCCAAGAGATTGAAACATAGCGAAATTTTGAAGGGCTTCCATCTGGATTACAATTACATTTTTACCTTTTTGCGATCCAAAATAGGCCGGAGCCGCTCCTGCTGCAGTTTCATCCTTATAGTTGAACGTAGTCTCCAACGCTGCAACCTTCGCAACTGTCTCACTAATGTCGCCGGTACCGATAAGGCTTTTATCCTCTTTACTTTCTACCGCAGCAACGAACTCATAATTCAAGAAACCGGTGCTTTCTGCCTGAACCAACTCATTCGTAATTCCTTTCGTTGAATGAATAGAGTAGGTAGATAAGGAAAGCCCTCCAACGATAGCTATCATAAGTACTACGAGATGAACTCGGTGTGCAGTGGGTGAGACATAAGCATTCCGGCTTAGGCCCGAACCCCGGCTCCATTTACGATACATGGCAGCTCCAAGGAAAATTACAATATCTGCGAAAAACAAATAATCAACAAGCTCTATCGTGGAACCCACACTTTCCCTGATCTCGAAGACCTGATCCAATTCAGACAGCGCTAGGTAGGTCGGAACAGATCCGAAATGATTAAAATAAACACTAGCCGCGAAGAGTACCAGAGACAGCAGTGCATTAAATCCCCAGAATACCGCAGTTTTCATCCGGTGCGGGGTAATGAGATATAAAATCCCCATCAATAGCAGTATAGATGCCGCATCCGATGCGACCCACCCCAAGGCAATGCGATTAAAGAATAACATTCTGAGCAATAGCAGCTTAAGGAATAGTAAACACGTAACCCTATAAAATTGAACTCTACCGAGCCCAAGCATTTTATTTCTCATGCTTCCTCCCTCTATATCCCTCATTTGTAAAAACCATCCTTGTCTTTTGTGAAATATCACATCTTTCTAGTATATCAATACTTTATTTTTTTATCAAAAATTGAAAAAAAAGAACACAGCATTTACTACATCAGCTGTGTCTTATATTTCATAATAGATACCCTTTTAAACCAAAGATGTGGTTCTTAGCAGTCTTTTGATAGAACGATTTGCTTCACGGAGAACAATCTCTTTATCAACCGTTTGATGTATCCCTCTCTCCATTAAGATCTTGCCGTCGACGATGGTTGTCTCCACATCCGCCCGAGTGGCTGAATAGACAATACGGGAGATAGGGTCAACATCATAGGAAGGAAAGGTGTGGAAATTATATAGATTAAGAATAGCAAGATCTGCCTTCTTGCCCACTTCAATACTACCAATTAGGTCCTCCATGCCCACTGCCCGCGCTCCGCCTATCGTCGCCATACGGAATACGCTTCTCGCATCCATCGTTGTTGGTCCGTGCAACGGCTTTTGGATGAGTGCCGCCAGCCTCATTTCGTTAAACATATCCAGATTATTGTTGCAAGGTGCTCCATCCGCACCAAGACTTAATGAAATATGCTCATGCAGCATTCCAGGTATGTCTGCCACACCTGAAGCCAGCTTCAGATTGGAACCTGGGCAGTGGCTCACATGAACACCCCGGTCATGTAGAATTCGATGTTCCTCCTCATCCAGCCAGACACAGTGAGCCAGAATCAAACGGTCATTGGCCAACCCCAAATGATCTAGATAGACCACATTGCGCATACCGGTCATAGCCTTTACAATTTCAATTTCCCCCAGATTCTCGGAAGCATGAGTATGAACCTTCACTCCATAACGGGCTGACAAATCCCTCACTTCCGTTAGCAAGGGTTCCGTACAGGAGATTACAAACCGCGGTGAAAATGCGTATTGAATGCGGCCCTCCCCGTAGCCGTTCCACTTTTCCAGCAAATCTACACTCTCTTGCAGAGAGGATAAGGTATCCTCCTGAAGGGCTTGAGGAATATCTGTATTCTTTTGATCCATCATCACCTTTCCTGACAAGGCTCTTATCCCGCTCTGGGCAATAGCCTGAAAGGCATAATCTGTATGATGTACCGTCTCCATATCAACAATTGTTGTAGTTCCGCTGGTAATTAGCTCTCCAATTCCCAGCATAGCGGAATAATAGATGGACTCCTCATCATGCGCAGCCTCCAGGGGCCAGATCCGATTGCGCAGCCAATCCATAAGCTCCAGATCATCCCCTTTGCCTCTGAACAACGTTTGGCATAAATGGATGTGCGTTTGTATAAAACCCGGAATGACCGTACGGTTGGTAGCGTCTATGATCTTCTCGTCACCACGGGGAGTCAGCCCGCTACCTATTTCAATGATTATGCCGTCCTTGATTCTAATGTCACCCTGAATGATTTCCTCCTGCTTATTCATCGTTATGATTTCCGCATTCTTGATCAGTATATTTCTCATGGCCTTCTCCCCCTTTATCGTAGATCATCTTTATGTTTCCTCTATATAAATTGAACTTAAGATTTTAGAATAAAGGATTAGTCGCACTGCGGTGAATGTTTGGACTTCCGGCCGCTGTTGTAGTAAGACTTTCTTTGATTTAACCCGCTTTTAGCGGTTGAAATCCGGATACAGCTTATGCTTTCGAAGCGAGCTTTCCTACGGAAAGCTTTCGGGCGGTCGCTATCGCTCCTACAGTTCCAAAATTCCCCTTCGTCACTCCGTTCCCTTTTCTCTAATTTAAAGTTCAATTTGTATAGCACAAAAAGGCCACAAAAATATGCCTGAGCATATTTTCGTAGCCAGAAATTTACGGTTCCCGGTAGAGACCCTTAAACCAATTATTAAGGATATACGAAAAAAGGACTATTCAATTTTCGATTGAATAGTCAAATTTTAATTCAAGGACAGCTTACTTGTCAATAAAAGTTATATAAAATAACACAACTTAACAATACAAGAGCGTAAATACCCCTCTTCACCTGTATTTGACTCTTATGCGTAATATATAATAACATCACTAGATTAATCTCTATCAATCAGACTCTTCTACCTAACCTATTACTTTCTCAAACACCGGAAAGCTCGCTGTTCTTCCCGGGAAGTTCACTTCCCCCCTAAGGTCATATTCCAAGCTTTTATATAACCTCAATGCAGAAGAATTCTTCGCATAAGTATCTAGACGGATGCTGGTATAACCGCCGCGTACGGCATGATCTTCCGCGAAAGCGATCAGTCTGCGAGCGATCCCCTTACCCTGAGCTTCCGGATGCACAGCCAGTCTGTGCATGCTTAGATGAGGCCCTTGATTCTGCACCCAGTGGATAGCCCCATACTCTTCTGCCTGATTTTCATCCAATACGACTATGCCTGCGATGGCACCTTCTACTTCACATACATACAAATTACTCTGCTCCAGATCCTCCTGGATCACTTCCCTATTAGGATAGCTTTCATCCCACTGATCACTTCCACCGTCCTGCATCACCTGGACGCACCGGGCAATCAGTTCCATAATCTGTTCACTCTCAACTTGGCGTCCTGCTCGAATAGTACTTGTCACCCTGTGCACCTGCTTTCATCATCATATTTTGAACCCCTATCATTTCTGTAAGAAGTCTATCATATGAACAGGTAAAGCAGAAATACATCCTTAATTTTACCCATACAAAAGAGAGTGTCTCATTCTTATAAGACTGAGACACTCTCCCGTTTTGCCTATTATAAATTCTCTGTCTCCTACGCTGTTAATTGGCGTATGATGCCTCAGCCGAACTCCAGTTTATGCCCGTCCTCGAAGCCCTTGGCGAAACCGGCATCGAATCCCACGTTGTATGCTTCGGTGTATCCCTGCTGAAAGGCGTCTGCCGGCGGAGTTTCCGGCGGGACGCCGAGATCCGGGGGGAGCGCAACAACCTCAGCTACCGGGAGCGGTACAGCTGCGGGAATTACATTTACCGGTGGATGAACGACTCGTGCTCTTCGGACAATCCGGCGGCGAAGTCTTCTCTTTCGACGCAACAGAAGCCCTTTCTTGCTCTTACCATATCGAACTGCCTTCCGAGTAAGTCCTCTGCGGACTTTACGAACAAGACCTCTGCGAACAAGGCCTCTGCGAACCTTGGCTTTCCGCGAGCGCAACAGAATTCTTGTTCTCGAGGATTTCCCTAAACGCAGCGCTCTACGGATCTTCTTTCTCTTCATCACTCTACTCCTCCTGTACTCCATGACTCTTACGGCTCCCTCCGACACAGGTTTTGCTCAGCCAGGGTGCAGCCGGAGTTCCTGTCTTGTGCCGGTGAAGTGAAATACCGGACATCATCCGGCACATCGAGCTCTGGTATTGGCTTAATATCCTGACATTGTCACATAGCTTGCGGGCAGTCAGCTCAGAATGACCTGTTAATTCAGCGATACTCTCCAGAATGGTAGCTAAAGCCGCTTGACTACGGGCAATAGAGCGGATCATTTCCAGCTTGACGGCTCGTTCCGAAAGATTCCGGGGACTCATTAGCTTCCCTCTCCAAACCCGTCGCCCATTCCGCCAAAACCTTCCCCGCCCCCCTCTTCTTCACCGCTACCAAGCACAGCCTTAAGGTTACTGTATAGACCGTTTTCCAGCTTAGTCAGCCCCTCCACCAACTCAACGATTTGTTCATGTATGGAAAGGGATTCCTTCAGCTGCTCTTCGTGATTATCGAACGCTTTTGCGTGGATATGGTGCTGTGTCCACTGCTTCACCTTCTCCGCTTCCACCGCCTTGGCTTCCAGAATCATTGCGATGTTCCACTGGATGGCGGCGGTCGACTCCAGCATTTGCAGATAAGCCTTTTCTCTGCTCATCATCCACCTCCTGCTTCTTAAGCGTTACTCTTCTTCCTGCCCGTTTAATTCCTTGATCACCCTGCCTACCCCTTCAGCCATAGCTTCCTCCAGATCGGCAAGTGCGTTCAAGTAAGCAATAATGCTCTTGTTAACCTGACTCGAGCTTTCGATCAAACCGCTGGTATCACCCAAATCCGGGTCCGCATCCGGCAGATCGTGAACAATTTGCGACATCCGGACAGCCACGTGGCGTTCGGCATCCAGAATTCTTGCCATCTGCTCATGCGTATGGGCCATGTGCTGCAGCACTTTTGTTATTTTATTCTGCACCTTCATGTCTCCTTTGCTCAAACGCCCTGCTACAGCATATGCGGCATAAGCCTGTACGGTGCTGGTGATAACGTTCGGAGAATATGTAGAGGAAAGAAATTTGGAGAGAATGATTACCGTTTTTTTCAATAGGATTAAGCTTCAAGCCATTACTCAATGGATGTTTAAGCAGCCTGGAACTCTCTATGTACTTGTCGATACCGAAAAGGGTAATATACCTGATGCAAGAAATTTACAATAAAAAAATACGCTGCCCTTAAGGCAGCGCATCTCTCAGTTTCTCCCCAGCCTCACGCAGAGACTGAAACGTTCCCGCATCGCTCCACCACTCTTTCAAGATATCATAGCTGAGCTTGCGGTCTGCGGCATAGATATTATTCACATCGGTGATTTCGAGCTCTCCTCTATTGGAAGGAGACACCCGCCTAATAATGTCGAACACAGCCTCATCGTACATATAAATGCCAGTCACACAATACCCCGTCTTCGGATGCTGCGGCTTTTCTTCAATGTAGGCGATCCAAGCAGAATTTTGACTATCGAACACCGGGACACCGTATCGTCGTGCGTCATTAACCGGTTTGAGCAGCACCTTAGCCGTACCCGCAGGCTGCCGAAGGTAACTATCGACATAAGGCGTTAAGTCATCCAGAAAAAGGTTGTCTCCCAGCAGTACCAGGAAGCGTTCACCCGAGGGTACAAATCCTTTTGCCAGTTCCAGTGCCTCCGCAATCCCACCGGCTGCCTCCTGGATTTTATAAGTAAGCGTTACTCCGAATGAAGCACCACTACCCAAAAAATCCATATACAGTCCAGCTGACTGTTTGCTGATGACGAGAAGAATATCGGTTATACCACACCGGCGCAGCCGGTCAATACCGTAGCACACCATTGGATATTTGCCGACCGGAAGCAAATGTTTGTTCATAAGCCGGGTCAGCGGATATAGCCTAGATCCTGTTCCGCCCGCCAGTATGACTCCTTTCACAACCTTTCCTCCTCAACCTTTTGTGGAACCTAGGGCTCCCAGCAAATTAATTTAGTAAAACTGACTTCAAACACAGACTCCTGCACTACCCGCCTGAGGGTTATAAATTCAAGCTATATAAAAGCTGCAGGATCGGTATTCCACTTCTCTATAAAAAGCTTGCGATTCCGCTCAACCAGCTCTTGCCATCCTCCATGGTATACCTGCTTGAAGCTTACGCTTCCTTCATGGTGTACCAGAGCATCGCCGGCAATAAGCAGCCGATATCCGAACAATCGTACGCGGAAGCAATAATCATCATCCTCGTAATGCCCGGGAGAGAATCGCTCGTCAAGCAAGCCTACAACGTCTAATACTTCTCGCTTGAAGAGAAAGCACATCCCCACAAGTCTGTGAGTCTCTCTCCATTTGGACGGGTCGGGAACATTGGATGTTTCCGTAATTTTATGAAAAGCCGGGATATCCTCATAATAAGTTTTCACCTGCTGCCTTCCACTGGCATAATTCGTAATGGGTCCAACAATGCCGATGTCAGGAGCGCTATACAAGGCCCGTTTTAGATTGGTCAACCAGTTCCGGGATACAATAACATCATTATTCAGGAGCAGCAGCTCGTCTCCGCAAGCTAACTGTAATCCCAAATTACAGGCTACCGGGAAACCGGCATTGGCTGGCAAAGAGATGAAGGTTATTTTTTCAGAGCGGCAATAGGTTGTTGTGCCATCCTCGGAACCGTTATCTACAACAATGATCTCATAAGGACTTGCCGTATATTCTCTGATTGAATCCACACAGGCCCGAAGCTGATGAAGACCATTATAGTTTGGGATAATGATGCTGGTCATCGTCATATGCCATTCCTCCATACTGCCGTTTGCCGGCGGCTCTCAGCGCCGTTGCTCCCCTCAAGCCCCTTGCTTCCTCCCCGCGCCAGTACCTCATGAAGAGCTTCGGCATGATCACCGGATATCAGCCTCGCCATAGCATTACCCTCACCTGTATTGGCTTTACGCTGCCGATTTTGGTTTATCACATTCACAGTGCCTGCTTTTTCCACCTTCAACTTTTCCATTATCGCAACGGCATGAGCTTTCGGAGGAACCATCAAATACTGACAGCCAATCGTCTCCACCGCCCTCCGCGAAAGAGCATGCGGAACTGCAGTTATAGAACTCGTGCCCAAATCTGTCCGCCCAAGAACTGAATTTAGGAAAAGCTTGCAGCGTGTCACTTCGTCCCAGTGAGCAAAATTTGGGAGTAGTGGATCTATATCATTAAGCGCTACATCTCCTCCCCGATCTATCGCCGCCGGAAACGAAATCAGTTGAGGCGCAGGAATAACCATATCACCATCGAGAAAAAGCAGGATATCACCGCGACTCAGCTTCGCACCTATAGCCCGGCCTACATCATGCCCGGCAGATTCCGGACAATGAACAACCACCGCCTGTTTGCACAATCTGGCACGTTGAAAGCTTCTGTCCTTGCATCCGTTGAGAACGACAATAATCTCTACCGGTCGGAGACGCATTACCTGCTTAAGCACTTGGAATAACGTCTCTTCTTCGTCCCGCGCCGAGATTATGACGGATAAGCTGCTGCGAAAGCCAGGAATCAAGCGAAGGGATCGACCTGACTTAGGTTTTCGCGACGACCGACGAGGTGCAGAGGATGAGGATTTAGCCGACTTGCCGGATTTAGAGGAACCCTTCCCGATTCTAGGCTTGAAAAGCTTGGAGCTGTTACTCATCGTATTATCACCTCACCATCTCGCGGCGCCGGATTCCGTCAGTGAAACCGGCCCGACTCCCCCGCCTTTTAAGCAACAAAGCAATTGCCTCCAGATGATCAGCGATCACAAGCTGCTGCAAGGGATCTCTTCCACCCTTCTTGCGGCGGACAGCATTTATTTTTCCTACAGGCACAATATGCACAGGTTCCACCCGAAGCCCCTCCATGACGGCATGAACATAGGCAACAGGGGGTCTGGACAGCAAGTCACTCCCTAGAACTTGAAATGCCCTTCGGCTTAAAGCATGCGGAACTGCAGTCATAGAACAGCCCTTCAAATCGGGACGTTGAAGAATAATATTCAGCACATGCTTGGAGAGTACAACTGGATGTGGGCGGGATCGATGGACCGGTCCGGAATAATTATTCAAGGCTACATCAACCCCGCCGCTCACAGCCATCACAAAGGGACGGAGTTGGGCTGAGGAAAGTACAAGATCACCATCGGTAAACAACAGAATTTCACCCTTTGCTACTTCAGCCCCGATGCTGCGGCCGACATCATGTCCGAGCGGTTCCGCATAGGAAATCACCCGAGCTCCGCAGGATTGGGCAATTTCCACTGTCCTATCCGCAGAACCGTTAGCTACTACGATTACCTCACATCGAGGGTGAACACCTCTTGCCCCGGCAATCGCTCTGGCTATGGTCCCAGCTTCATTCATGGCCGGAATAATAACGGACACCAAGGGCTCAGGGTGATTCACCAGTGCTGCGGTTTCTCGCGCAGGACGAGCGGGGCGCCTTAATTTACGGGAAAGCCGCCGCCCCGTGCGGCGGGCAAGAGATCTTTTTGTTTTCAAGCTCATCCACCTTCCTTACAGGGCATGTTTCCCAGGCTGAGGGTACACCACAGTTTATGTAATTCGCCAAGCAGGGTAACGGCCAATGTCTCCTTCTCATAGAAAATGGGACAAATGGCCGTATTCGCAAAAAAAGAGCGCAGCCTCAGGCTGCGCTTAATTTAAAATATAAGAAAAGTGGTTCTAGTCAAATACTCTATCATCTACAGGTAATTTAAATTGAGGTGTACCAATGGCAATCCATGAGATCACACCGTAGAAATGCTGCGTTTCAAGCAATCTTACAACCTCTATAACGGCGCTCCCGTTCCCCCTGCTTTTTAATGAAGCATGGAAGAAAGGCTGGTTAGTCATAGCAACAAGTACATAACCTGTATGACCGAAGCTTTCATCGAATGTTACGGTTACCTCCACACTTTCAGCATCACCATTGAACATAAATGCCATCATCCCGAACTGCTGCAGCGCCTCTCTATTCCCGGCACTTTGGACCGGACTAAAAGCTAAATGCTCCCTATCCACTGAACCGAGTGCCAAATGCTCTCTGCAAACAGCTGCTGGAGCGATATGGAAGTTTTGGACACTCTCTTCCTCCAAATGGTGGGATTGTATGGAGAATGAGGCGATTTTGGATGAATCTACGGCTTCGTCTTGGAGTTCTGCATTTCCCACTGCTCCAGTAAAGAGATGTTCCATACGCACACATCCGGGTGATAGCTTATCGCTGGTAATACTGCCTTCCGGTAACAATTCAGCGGTACGTGTCTCTTTAGCAAGATGATCCAAGGTAATGATTCCATGCTGCAAATGATGGCTTGCTACGGATTCATCGGCTAAATGTTCACCCTGGACACTCTCAGACAGCAGATGTTCCGAATGTACAGATCCTTCCGCCAGCTTCACACCGGTAATACTACCGTCCGGCAGCAGTTCCGAGGTACGGGTCTCTTTAGCAAGATGATCCAAGGTAATGATTCCATGCTGCAAATGATGGCTTGCTACGGATTCATCGGCTAAATGTTCACCCTGGACACTCTCAGACAGCAGATGTTCCGAACGTACAGATCCTTCCGCCAGCTTCGAACCGGTAATACTACCGTCCGGAAGCAGTTCCGAGGTCTTGGTATCTTCAGCAAGATGTTCAAAGGTAATACTTCCAGTGCTGATATGACGGCTGCCTACAGCCTTAGGTGTCAGATGGCCGCCATATACACTTCCCGGCGCAAGCTGGAACGAGCCGATGGCTCCCTCCGCCAGCTTATTTCCGGTAATACTACCGTCCGGGAGTAAATCAGGTGTCCTTACCTCTGACGCTAGATGATTAAGCTTAATGCCCCCCGAACGAACGTGGCGGCTGTCGACCGACTCCGCCGCCAGATGACCTCCATACACACTGCCAGGTGCAAGCTGGAATGAGCCAACTGCCCCTTCGGCCAGCTTATTACCGGTGATACTGCCATCCGCTAACAATTTAATGGATCTAGTCTCTTCCGCTAAATGATCCAGTGTAATACTTCCTGCACTGATATGGCGGCTGTCGACCGTTTCCAAGGCCAAATGGTCCCCGCACACACTTCCGGGTGCAATTTGGTTTGAACCAACTGCCCCCTCCGCCAGCTTATTTCCAGTAATACTGCCATCTGCCAACAGATTAGGAGTCTTCGTTTCATCCGCGAGATGCTCAAGTGTAATACTGCCTGCACTTATATGGCGGCTGTCTACCGCATCCGACGCCAAGTGGTCTCCATAGACGCTATCCGTTGCAAGTTGGTATGACCCAACTGATCCTTCTGCCAGCTTATTGCTGGTAATACTTCCGTCCGGCAGCAGCTCAGAAGTCTTGGTCTCTTCCGCTAGATGCTCAAGTGTAATACTTCCTGCACTGATATGGCGGCTGTCTACCGCATCCGACGCCAAGTGGTCTCCATAGACGCTATCCGTTGCAAGTTGGTATGACCTAACTGATCCTTCTGCCAGCTTATTGCTGGTAATACTTCCGTCCGGCAGCAACTCAGAAGACTTTGTCTCTTCCGCAAGATGTTCAAGTGTAATACTGCCTGCACTGATATGGCGGCTGTCTACCGAATCCGACACCAAGTGATCCCCGTAGACGCTACCCTCCGCGAGTTGGTATGACCCGACTGATCCTTCCGCCAGCTTACTGCTGGTGATACTTCCGTCCGGCAGCAACTCAGAAGTCTTCGTCTCTTCCGCTAGATGCTCAAGTGTAATACTTCCTGCACTGATATGGCGGCTGTCTACCGCTTCTGATGCCAAGTGGTCTCCATAGATGCTGCCCGTTGCAAGATGTAACGAACCCACCGAACCCACTACCAGCTTATTGCCGGAAATACTGCCATCCGGCAGCAGATCAGAAGTCCTCGTCTCTTCCGCTAGATGATCTAATGTAATACTGCCTGAACTGATATGGCGGCTGTCTATGGCCTCCGATGCCAAATGATCTCCGTAGACGCTGCACGGCGCAATATGCAACGACCCAACAGATCCTTCCCCCAGCTTTTTGCCGGTAATACTGCCATCCGGCAGCAGCTTAGACGTCTTTGTTTCTTCCGCTAGATGATCTAATGTAATACTGCCTGAACTGATATGGCGGCTGTCTATAACCTCCGATGCCAAATGATCTCCGTAGACGCTGCCCGGCACAAGATGCAACGATCCGACGGATCCATCCGCGAGCTTATTACCGGTAATACTGCCATCTGGAAGCAGTTTAGATGTCTTCGTCTCTTTCGCTAGATGATCCAGTGTAATACTGCCTGAACTGATATGACGGCTGTCTACCGCCTCCGACACCAAATGGTCTCCGTATATACTGTCCGGCACAAGATGCAATGATCCGATGGATCCTTCCGCGAGCTTATTACCTGTAATACTGCCATCCGGCAGCAATTCAGATGTCTTCGTCTCTTCTGCTAGATGCTCAAGTCTAATACTGCCTGAACTAATATGGCGGCTGTCTATGACCTCCGATGCCAAATGATCTCCGTAGACGCTGCCTGGCTCAAGATGTAACGATCCGACGGATCCTTCCGCGAGCTTATTACCGGTAACACTGCCATCCGGCAGTATACCCGGACTCCGCACTTCCGCTGCCAAATGCTCCAGGGTAATTTCACCGTTGCGAATATGACGTCCTTCTACCGCTTCAACAGCTAAGTGTTCCCCACCTATACTTTCTGGCAGTAGGTGTGTTGAATTCACAGATTGCTTCGCCAGTTTGTCGGCGTTAATACTACCTTTCTGCAATTGAATCGACGATATGGCATTCGGAAGGATATGCCCATTGCCTATAGATAGCGGCCTGATTTGTGCACCGCCGATACTTCCCGGTGACATGTGGCGGCTATGCACTGCCTGATCACTGATAGCGTCCGATCCTATTGCCCCTAAAGAGAAATGTTCCCCCAGAATCGCGGATTCCGCAAGCTTAGCAGAATTAATACTACCATCGGCGAGTTTGACAGTCGTTACAGCCAAATCACTGATTTTATCTGTAGACACGCTTTCCGGTGAAAGCTTTAAGGAGGTTACAGCATGATCGGCCAAATGATGCGGCTGTACGGCGGCGGCTGCAAGATGATTCTCCTTTACCGCACCCGTTCCCAGCTTATCGGCCAATACGGAGCCAGCTTGAAGAGCATGAGCTGTCACACTATTCTCTGCTAAATGTCTTCGTTCTACCGACCCAGGAGCCAAATGCTCTGCATCCACAACGGCATCCTGAAGAACGCGTCCGCTGATACTGGAATCTGCCAAGTGCTTCTCTTCCACTGCGCAGAAACCAATATGTTCTCCATTTACGGCTTCCCTAGCGATGGAGTTCCCTGTCACCGCACCTGCTGCAAGTTTCGTTTGGGTAACACTACCATCTCCAAGCTTGGTGGTACTCACGCTTAGCGGCTGAAGATGTCCATCTGTAACAGCCTCGGCTGCTAACTTCCGGCCTGTCACCGCCCCATCTGATATATGCTGGGTTTGAACAGCATTTTCCTGAAGCTGAACGGGCCCGATGGATGCTGTTCCTAAATGCATATTTTCTACCGCTTCACGCTGCAGATGCGCCCCGGATACTGCCTGGGAGGCAATTTGCGGACCGCGTACAGCAGACTTAGCGATATGCCTGGTCTGTACAGCTTCATCAGCCAACTTATGCGTCAGTACACTCTGATCGGCAATTTTAGAGGAAGTAACAGCTTGCTCTACAAGTTGGGCTGTTCCTACAGCCCCTTCAGTCAGCTTCACAAAGGAGATGCTCCGATCGGCCAGATGATGACCATGCACTTCTCCTTCTGCAATATGAAGGCCCCGCACACTTTCCAAAGCCAAATGCTTGCTTTGGATCACCTCAGACCCAAGCTGGCGTGGTCCAATAGATCCGTCAACCAGATGCCCGCTGTCCACACTGCCCTCTTGCAGCTGCTCTTTGCCAATCAACCGATTCCCGAGCTGTTCTCGGCTAATAGCTCCCGGCGCTAGATGCTTCGCTGATACAGAACCCTCACTTAGGTGATGGCCCTCAATGATACCGTCCTTCAACTTGGAACCCGTGATCTCCCTATCCGCAATTTTGTCACCCGATACAGCTTCGTCTGCCAGCTTGGAGCGGTCGATAATACCGTTGGCTAAATGTCGTCCGGAAATGCCTCCGCTAAGTATTTTATCACCGGATACAGCCCCATCCTCTAGCAGTTCAGCAGTGATGATGAACTCACTTAAGTGCCGGCTCTCAATAGACCGATCTGCGATTTTTCCGGCGCCGATAATTCGATCAGCCAGCTTCTCCGGACCAATACTGTCATCCTTAAGCTTTTCTCCGCCTATGGAATGATCCAGCAGTTTCCCCCCGGAGATGCTCCCTTCCGCCAAGTGCTCTCCCGATATAGACTCCGGGGCTATCTTGGATGATGTCACTGCCTTGTCCGCAATATTAATACTCTGTACAGCATAATCCTGCAGCCAAGGTGTGCCGATAATACCGAATTTCAACTTACTTCCATCGATGGTACGGGGGGCAATCTTGGCTCCGGTAACCGCTGCATCGGACAGGTCATCCGTATAAACCGGCTGATAGCGCTCCTTCTCGGGGACGGGTACAGGGTCAGGGATAGGATCAGGGATAGGTGCGGCGAATACAGGTGCTGGAATATAAGTCTGTTTCTGAAGCTGGAGTGTTTCCATGGGCTCAGGCAGCAGACTAGGTGCAGATTGCAGAGACACCTCGCTGATTTCTGCCTTCTCCTCCCCGAATACCAGTAAGGACTGCTCTAGCATGACCTCTTGTTCGTTGGTGACCGTCATTGAACTAGGGGACGTCTTTCGACTGCTCTCCAGCATACTCAATTCTTTTGTATTGGGATTATCAACATAATAAAGTCGGTTTTTCGCATTGCGCGGCTGCTTTCTCTTGGAACCCCTCACAAGCAGTCTCCTCCTTCCAACTATTGTTTCTCCTAGGCATCATATGCAGTGGAGTAGGCTTATGACACCCTTGAAATGGAGTAGAAGTATGGGGGATCGACTGCTTTTTTTCAAAAAAAGGGCTTCTGCCGCATCTCATTCGTCCATCCTGACGGGCGCGTACAAACATACAATGATAGTAGTAGGGAACCGCCGGAACCACAGAAGATGACAGGAGGTATCAACATGGGGCGAAAGAACGTCGGAATACTGCTCAACTCCTCTATGTACCGGGGTATTCCCCAGCTCAAAACGGGACAGGAATCCCTCTCCAACTATGAGGATGCCGCCTCTTTATTTAGCATTACCCCCTGCTTCCTGAGGCTGGAAGATATAGATTTACACTCCGGGTACTGTTATGCCTATATAAAAGAATCCCAAGGATATCGAAGAAAAGTTATTTCTATCCCCCGTGTTATTCACAATCGGGCGATTTACAGCCAGATAAATACTAGGATGGATCGGCTGATCAAATATGGACCGACGGTGTTCAATTCGTGCAACCGTTACGGGAAAGATGTCATTCACAAATTGCTCGGAAATAATCCCGAGCTGCAACGTTTTTTACCGGCTACAGAAAAAGGGGTCAGCGGTCTGAAGATTATGATGAGCCGCTTCCCGGATCTCATCCTTAAGCCGTGCCGTGGAAGCGTAGGCAATGGTGTCATGCGTTTAACCCACCAAGGCCATGGGAAATGGAGTTGGAGTTACAGGTTGCGATCGACAGGACGTTGGGTAATCATCCCTGTGAATCAGTACGTTTTGCCTAAGCAATTGCTGGCCCGTCTGACAGCCGTTCCTTATCTGATACAAGAGCGTATCCCTCTTGCTGAGGTGGCAGGACGTCCATTCGATCTTCGTGTCACAGTCCAGCGAGGTTGGGGTGGAGAGTGGCAGGTAACCGGACTGTTTGCCAAATTGGCACCCGCCGGAGGATTTGTATCCAATATCGCCCGCGGCGGGGAAGCCGTGAGTTCATTATTTGCTTTGGAAAGTGTCTTCTCTAAGGAAAAAGCCGCCAGCATCCGAATGTCCGCCATAAGTTTGGGGCTGTCTATTGCGAGGGGTCTTGATCGCAGTCTGCCGGGTCTGGCTGATATAGGGCTGGATATCGGGATCACGGGGGATGGGCGTGCGTTTTTCATTGAATGCAACGGCCGCGACCAGCGTTACGGGTTTCACAAAGCAGGTCTCAACGAGGCATGGAAAGACAGCTACAACCGACCGATGGGATATGCCAAGTATTTACTGGAACGGGACGAACGGGGATAACTTTTATTGATTTGTCTTCTATTCTATGTCAATATAATGCAGAGCGGGAGAAGGTCCACAGGAAGGACTGCACTGCTTGATTATGGAAGGGAGATGGGCATGGTTAAACAATTTCTGCGGCTGATGACCGAGCTATCCTCGCACAGATGGCTTTCCAGGTTGATGGGTTTTATATCCCACAGCAGACTCAGCCGCCTATTTATCCCAGTATTTATTCGAACTTATCAAATTCCCGCAATCCAGGCGGAAAAGAATCTTGAAGAATACCGTACCCTTAATGAATTTTTCAGCCGCCGATTGAAACCCGGAATGCGGCCTATTGCAACAGAGACGGATGCTCTGGTTAGCCCTGTGGATGCAATGATCACCGCGATGGGTGATATCACCTCAGGCATGATTATGAATGTAAAAGGACAAGATTACAATCTGGAAGACCTGCTTAATCATTCCCCGCATCTAGAGCTTTACAAGAAGGGCTTCTTTTTTGTGCTTTACTTAAGTCCTACCGATTATCACCGCATCCATTCACCCCTGAAAGGGCGAAAGGTGGAGACGGATTATCTTCGGGGCCGGGCCTACCCTGTCAATGATTTCGGGATGAGGCATATGAAGGCTGTTCTGAGCCGAAATGAACGGCTCATTACTTATATCGCGGGGGATTATGGAGAGGCCGCAGTAGTAAAAGTAGGCGCAATGAATGTCAGCAGTATCCGGTATTCCGATGACAGCGCTGAAGCTTGGCAGAGAGGCGACGATCTTGCTTACTTCGAGTTCGGCTCCACGGTAGTACTGCTTACGGAAAGCGGTACCTTTACCCCGCGTCCGGGCTTAAGGGTGGATACCAAGGTGAAGATGGGCGAGTGGTTAGGAACCCTTCATAAGCCTGAATAAGAGACTTATAAATCTATTAAAAAGAAGCTGTGCTTCAAGCCATTTGTGCTTGGAACAGCTTCTTTTTTTGTGTGATGATGAATTCGAATTTTTAGTCAGCCGCCTTACTTGTTGCCCTTCAGCGCAGCCATAAGGATTTGCTTGAACCAGTTGTCTGGCAGCCATCTCTTGCCGCGAGCCGTCCACACTGTCGAGCGAGGCAGCATATACCGGAAACATCGGCGACGGGAGCAGGCGATATCTCCGATTAAATCAGCTACTTCTTGCGGATTCCCGCTGCTCGAGGCACTGCTTCTGGCATAAGCAAGCACGGATTCCAACATCCTTCGGTAAGGAGAATCGGATGGAGCCTGCATGGTTGCGAAACCTTTTTCCCAAATGTCTGTCCCATATGAACCAGGCTCTACCAGCACCACATCGATGCCGAAAGGTTTCACCTCAAGCGCCAGACATTCAGTGAAACCCTCCAGCGCGAACTTGGAAGCAGCATAAGGTCCGAATCCCGGGAATCCGACCACCCCGCTGATACTGCTCATTTGTATAATCAATCCGCAGCCCTGCTTGCGCATCCATGGAAGTACCGCTTGGGTCACAGATACATTGCCTATAAAGTTAGTCTCCATTTGCTCCCGCCATAATGTCAGAGGCACTTCTTCAGCGAAGCCGCCCCACACTCCGCCTGCATTATTGACCAGTACGTCGATGGTCCCAAACTGTGTCCTTGCCTGTTCAACTGCGGCAAGTACCTGGCTCTCATTCGTTATATCCATCTCGACGACAGATATAGCCCCAGCTACTCCTGCCAGTTCGGCTGCCTTCATTAAGGGTTCCGAGGCCTGAGGACGGCGCATGCCAGCCACTACATTAAATCCCCGCTTCGCCAGTTCTATGCTGATCAGCAGACCGAAGCCCGACGAAGTGCCGGTAACAAGCGCAGTCCGCCGGTTTCCAGCCGTCTTAAGGTTCTTCATTAGATTCATCCCTTCAGGGTTATGTACAGCAGTGTATACTGTATTCTGTCATAGGCAGCCTCACTCTTCAACCTGAAAACCTAAAAACCGGGTACCTTAGAGTCCCGGTTCTTTTCGTATATTCTTGTTCAGGTTATTAGTTATCCATTCGAGTAGAGTTCCATTCAGAACCAGTAATTATTTGCAATACTGCCGGCCTTCAGCCGTTTCAAGCGGTTTCGGAAGATTCCCCCGCCGCCAGCCTTGTAATCCGTATTGCAAATTCGGCGTCTGCTGATCATCACCTAAGTCTCCCCTTCCAGATGTTTCGTAAATTCTCTGTAAACTAGGTTCCATCGTATTTACCCTGGCGTTAAAAAATTGAAACAAAGTGATGCATCAGCGGATCTCGGACGGACTTTTACCGGTATGCTGCTTGAACTGGCGGCTGAAGAAGAAAATATCCCGGTAACCGAGCGCATCCGCCACCTCTGTCACGTTCATTCCGGCATATAGCAGCAAGTGCTGAGCCCGTTCAATACGGGCACGAATAACGTAGGATTGCACAGAAGAGCCTATAAGTTCCTTGAACTTAATTGAAAAATAACGTGGTGACAGACCCGCACGCGCCGCTAGGTCCTCCACCCTGTGGGACGCCCCGGGATGCTGACTCACGTAGTTGGCTACCTCATGGATCACTTCCGTCAACTGATTGCTTGCATTGCGTTCCACTGGCATGACCCGGTCTTCCCGCAGCAGATGAATCATCAGCTGTTTCAGGATCAATTGGCCTTCTTCCTCTGCAGCGAAGGTCTTGACCAGAAAGAGACGTACGTACCTAGCCAGCATATGCTCAAATTCCACCGTTTCTGTAAGCTCACGGTATGGAAGCGGAATATCCTTTATGTCGCCAGTGACATCAAAATGAATGTATGTAAGTACAAGCGGCTTTTGCGGATTATGAGTCGCACTCGTATGGTCACCCGGTCGGAATAAGAAACAGCTTCCTTTACCAACCTGGAAAGGAATACCTCCCCTAACAACCGTACCTTCTCCGCTCCAGACATAGAATAAATCGTAATTTTGCAGCGGCTTCTCTCTTTTTTGCCACTTCCAGCCCGGCTCACACATAATTTTGGCAAGGGTGGGCAGGATGACAAAAGAGGACGGCGATGCATGCAACATACTCTTCCCCCCCGAATGTTATTTTCACCATCATACCCTTTCGAGCTCTATTTTGCACCCCATTCCATGCAGGGGTCGGTCGCTCCGCCCCTTCTTTCGAACATACCTTTTTATTGACAATATGTTCTCATGATTAAAAACGATAAGAAGAAACGACTTCGTCGTCTTTATGGACAACAGACGTTAGATTCTTATATTTCAAAAAAATTATGACGGTTGCAAGCTACGGTGTTATAATGTTAGGCAATGTTAGCAGTATGAATCCCCACGATACCGGAAGGATGAAAATGATGAATGAACTTGCTGGACAATTGAATGAAAATATCAAGTCCGGAAATGAACATGTGTACGATATGCTCTCCACATTAGGCAAGGAAATCTATTTTCCAAAAGAAGGAATTCTTAGTCAGTCTGCTGAGGCGGCTGCCCATGCCAAGAAATACAATGCCACAATCGGTATTGCAACCGAAAAAGGTGTTCCTATGCATCTCGGTGTTATTCAGGATAAGCTGTCCGCTTTCCATCCAAGAGATCTTTACGGCTATGCTCCACCTGCAGGAAAACCCGAGCTGCGTACTGTATGGGCTCAGAAGATGCTGCGTGAGAATCCTTCTCTTGAAGGCAAATCCATCAGCAATCCTATCGTTACAAACGCGCTTACACACGGCCTAAGTATTGTAGCTGATCTTTTTGCAGAGCAGGGCGATGCCGTTATCTACCCGGACAAAAACTGGGAGAATTACGAGCTAACCTTCGGAATCCGCCGTCATAGCGAAACCGTTAACTATCCGCTTTTCACAGAGAACTATAAATTTAACAGTGCAGGACTAACTGACGCCTTGTTGGCTCAGAAAGATAAAGGAAAAGCAATTGTGCTTTTGAACTTCCCGAACAACCCCACCGGCTACACGCCTAGCAGAGAAGAAGGCGAAGAAATTGTAGCGGCAATCCTGAAGGCGGCAGAAGCAGGCATCAATGTGGTTGTTGTCAGCGACGACGCTTACTTTGGCCTCTTCTTCGAAGATTCATTGAAGGAATCTCTCTTTGGACAGCTGGCTAACCTGCATCCTCGTGTTCTCGCCATCAAGATTGACGGAGCTACTAAAGAGGAGTTCGTCTGGGGATTCCGTGTAGGATTCATCACCTACGCTTCGGAGAACAAGGAATTGCTGGCAGCACTGGAACAAAAAACGCTGGGCATTATCCGCGCCACCATTTCTAGCGGCCCGCATCCTTCACAGACCTTCGTGCTCGAAGCGCTCAAAGCGCCGGAATTCTCAGCTCAAAAGGAAGAGAAGTTCCAGATAATGAAAGGCCGCGCCAATACAGTGAAGACGCTGCTCGATAGTGGCAAGTACGGAGATGACGTATGGACCTATTATCCTTTTAACTCCGGTTACTTCATGTGTCTGAAGCTGCACACTGTTTCTGCAGAAGCGCTTCGTCTGCACCTGATCCATAATTACGGATTGGGTACGATCGCACTCGGCGAGACGGATCTGCGTATTGCATTCTCCTGTATCGAAGAGGAGAACCTGGAAGATCTATTCGATCTTGTCTATTCCGGTATCCGTGATTTGGAGAAAGCCTAATTTACGAGAAGAAAAGGGTGCCATCCCACAAGACGGCACCCTTTTTTTTTACTATTGGACAAGCTAAAGTGGATCTAAGCTAGGGTGTATGGAGTAAGAGTTCGGGTAGGAGTATGGAGTATGGAGTTGGAGTTGGAGTATCCCCCATCCGAGGGCGATTTAACTGCACTTTTACATCTCATTTGCCCAAATCCCTCATCCATGGACGATTCTATTGCATTTTTACATCTCATTTGGCCAAATCCCCCATCCATGGACGATTCTATTGCATTTTTACATCTCATTTGGCCAAATCCCCCATCCATGGGCGATTCTATTGCACTTTTACATCTCATTTAGCGGAATCCCCCATCCGAGGGCGATTTAACTGCACTTTTACATCTCATTTGCCCAAATCCCCCATCCACGGGCGATTCGATGGAATTCTTTGCTATAACATTGACGCTCGACCTCGGCTTCCACCTCTTCTTAAGTTTACCTATTATTCTAGTTGCATTTTACCGTGTCCACTTATGAGTCTATTTCACTGAGTCCACTTAGCATCTATATTTGCCCATTGAACCTCAAATAGCGGCTTTCCTGTCCACATACATAGAGTGAGGTAATCCAATTAACCTACGTTACTCATAGATTGAGGAATTTCATAAGCCACCCGTGATCCAGGACTCTACTTTACTTTACTTGACTTTACTTTACTTGACTTTACTTTACTCCACTCCAATCTAATTCATCAAACTTTCGAGTATGGACACTTTATTTCTCTACTTCAAAAAAGTCAGCTTCGATGAAAATCGGAGCTGACTTTTTTGTTGTTCCCTTCTGGCATTGGCCTATACACGTAACACCCTCCGCACATACAATACCGTGTACAGATCAAGTACAACTACTTACATGAAAGGGGAATGAACATGAGCGAAGAAGTAAGAGGCGGATACGGATACGGCGGATTTACCAGCACTGGAGCCATCCTGGTTCTCTTTATCCTGTTGGTTATCATCAGCCGTTCACTCTTTGTCTAATTAAATGGGATAACTCCCTGGGAGGGAGCCCGGCTCTCTCCCACCATAGCATGTTCACACCAGATCCTATATAAGCTTGCAAAAAGACGCCTTACCCAAACTGCTGCTTAGGTAAGGCGTCTTTAGTCTTAGCTATTAAATGCCTACAAATCCTCATCCTCTAAACGCGCTGCCTTGCGGGACAAGTAGGTTTTGAAGATATAAGCCAACAATAGACCCGATATTAACGTTCCTGCCACAGGAAGAGGACGGGATCCAACAGCGGCTAGAAAAGGAAGCCACGTTAGGAAAGCTCCTACAATGAGGACCTGAAATACGAATTGTACGGTATTGCCCGTCCGGGTTCCTTCTGGTAGTGGATAGACCGTCAGCCAAAAGGATTCACTATGCAATTTACGCAGTGCTGACAATTGAATTCCGATTACGAACAGGAAGAATAAATATATGGCTGTACCTATAAGGCTGGAGCGATTCCACCAGTTAAGCAGAAGGGATAAGAGAGCCATTCGCATAACAATACCGAATATATCTCCTCGTGCGAAGCTTTTGGTTAGCAAATAACGGTAAGATGTCCCCCGTTGCCAAGGAATGCCGCTCCCCCATTTGGAGAGATACCGGCGAGAATATACACGTTGCTCACGTCCCGGCACATCGACAAACCAGCCCAGAATCATTAATGCCCGTCCGCCCTGATTCTTTTCCTCCGTGATCAGCTTCTCCCACGGAACAGCATGACGACCAGGGACGGCAAGCGCTGCTATGTAAGCCAAAGCCAGAAGAATAATGAATATGGAACCTCGTCCGGCAGGCTGCCACAGCCATGCTGCAATAATTAGTCCTCCGGTGGCCCACCGCAACAGGATATAGGCTTTAGAGGCAGCACTCGATAACATGGATAACTCCCGCCAGTGCCCATAGCTAGACAGCAGCTTAACACCAAACACAAGCAGTGCAGTTGCCCATAACAGCTTCGGCGACCCTTCAGTTCGTATGTATAGAGGCCAAAGTGTGATTAATATGAACGCTAACCGCAGCGTTTTCCATACGATCCCCCTGACCCAAACAGAGACAAAATACTCTTGCATTCGGTGGCCCTGCGGAAGGAGGAATATGGTGTCAGGACTTTGTAGATAAGTCCTGAAGCTGCTATGAACAGCAGCAGGCAACAGCAGTGCCAGCATAATCCAACGTATAGGAACATTTGCCGGAATATTGTTCAGCAAGGATGTATACCATGCTGAAAAGGCAATCACAACGAACAGAAACACCATCGCTACACCGCTCTGAATAATATAACCTACATAAGGCAGTAAGCTTCCCATGAATCGGCCGCGCCGCTCCCGGAGCAGCTGCTTCAAGTTCATATCATTTCCCCCCCTGAACCAGCTCGTAGAACAGCTGCTCCAGCGATAAGCCGTGCTGTCCGGCTGCCGAAGCCATTTCCTTCAGGGTACCTTGGGCAATAATCTTCCCTTGATGTAATACAATAAAGCGGTCGCAGTAATTCTCGATGGTTGAAAGAATGTGGGAGCTAAGTAAGATGGATGCTCCCCCCTTCTTCAACTCCATCATGAAATCAAGCAAAGAACGAATACCCAGCGGGTCTAGACCCAGGAAAGGCTCGTCGATGACATACAACGCCGGGCGTGCAACGAAGGCACACATAATCATGACCTTCTGTTTCATCCCTTTGGATAGATGGGCCGACAGACTGTCCATCTTGTCTTCCATATGGAACAGAGCAGCCAAATGACTGCTGCGTGATTCATAATCACTGCGTTCTACTCCGTAGGCACGGGCTGTAAATTCGATATGCTCGCGAACCGTCATTTCTTCGTAGAGCAAAGGGGATTCAGGTACAAAAGACAAGGCACTGTGATACTGATTGGGATCAGCCTCCCGCGTCTTGCCTTGTACCGTTATCTCGCCCTTATGCGGTGACATTAATCCAAGAATATGCTTCATGGTCGTACTCTTACCTGCTCCGTTTAAACCGATCAGCCCGATCATTTCCCCGGGCTGGACTTGAAGTGAAACATCGTGCAGTACAGGTCTATTCATACTGTAACCGCCGCTTAAGCCCGTAATTTGCAGTACGGGGGATGAACTCATTGACCATCACCTCTTGGCGTTTTGTCTTTCAACCATTTTGGCGCACCTTTATTTTTACGGTCACGTTCACGATCCGCTTTGCTGCCCCGCACACTTCCCTGCGGTGCTGCTGTTCCGTTACGGGACTCCCTGCCAGGCACAGCACTTCGAGGCTGCTCCCGTGTAATCTCATTACCGGCTTGGTTATTTACATTTCCTTGACCTGTAGTTGTCGCTGGTCTTCTGCCTGCGCCTGCAATCGGTGCAGCACCTGCCACCCGGGCTTGCGGCTTATCGCTCCGTACAGCGGTATCCTCGCGGCGTGGAGCTTTGTTAGACTCTCTGGCCGGCCCGCTGTTGCTGCGATTGGAAGTACGTGCTTCATCGGATGACAATACTTTTCCGGCATACATTTCACGTTCTGTTAACTCAATATCCAGCTCCCGGGCAAATTTACGCATAATAAATGTCTGCTGCTCAGTAACAAGAGTTACGGATAAGCCCTTGCGTCCCATCCGACCTGTACGTCCTGCACGGTGCACATAGTGCTCGGAGTCAAAGGCGGGATCAAAGCTGACCACCAAAGATAAATTCTCAATGTCCAACCCTCTAGCAGCTACATCGCTTGCAACGAGTACACGGAATTTCCCATCACGGAACTTGGATAGTACATGGCTCCGTGTCACCTTGTCGGCATCGCCATACAAGGCGGCTGCAGTAAGTCCAAGATGTTCCAGCTTGGCTTTAATCTCTGCAATATCCTCTGTTGCATTTACGAACACAATCGCCTTCTCCGGATTATAATGGCGAATGACACGTCGCAACATGTCTATCTTATTCCGTTCTTCAGCCACAACATAATGGTGCTCCAGACCTTGGGCCGTCATCACACCAGGATCGATCCCCACCTCGGCCGGATTTTTCATTTCCCGTGAAGCCAGTGCTTTCGTCTCTGGCCCGATCGTTGCCGACAACATGACTAACTGACGGGTACGCAGTGCACTGCTGACAATCTTCGCTACTTCACCCGCACCGCTGAGCTGGAACATTTGATCCGCCTCATCAATTACAATGGTGGTAACCTCATGCATTTTCAGCTTGCGAAGTCCAATTAACTCCCGGATTCGACCTGGGGTTCCTACTACGAGCTGAGGATGCTCACGCAGCTTATCGATCTGGCGTTTGATAGCTGCTCCACCAATCAATCCCATCACACCAATGCCGCGATGTGCGCCATAACGCTCCGCTTCGCGTAGAATCTGCATCGCAAGCTCCTGTGTCGGTGCCAGCACCACTTTCTGTACGATCCTTTTCTCAGGGTTAATATTCTGGAGAAGCGGGAGCAAGTAAGCCAGCGTCTTGCCAGTTCCCGTTTGTGAAGCGGCAATTACATCCCTGCCTGCAAGAAGCAGAGGGATCGTTTGCTCCTGCACTGGTGATGGGGCATTAATACCGAATTCGGACAACCTGGTTACAAAATCTTCCTCTATACCGATTGCCGCAAAAGAAACACTATTCATATTGTAATTTCATCCTTTTCGTTTGAGATAATATCCTCATTATATGCCAAAAAGGCCTCTCCACCAAATGGAAGGCCCGCTTACACGCTGATGCATTCTATTTCTTGTTCATTACATTATAGGTAAGCTTGTCTGCAAGGCGGGGAAAGAGCCCGTACAGGCGTATCCCAAAGGCCGCCAGCCCCGGTAGATCCATCTCTTCCTTGCTCTTCTCCATGGTCTTGATTATTTGCTCAGACACATGTTCCGGTGTCATCATCATCTTGGCCACGTTCTTTACGTATGTACCTGTCGGATCGGCAATCTTGAAAAAGTCTGTAGCAATCGGGCCGGGATTAACGGCTGAGATTACAACTCCGCTCTTACGAAGCTCCTGGCGCAGCGCATTAGTGAAGCCGAGCACAGCATGTTTAGAGGCCGTATAAGCTACCGCTCTGCTGCTGCCAATCTTGCCCGCCATGGAGGCCACATTCACGATCTGTCCGCTTCCCCGCTCCAGCATATGAGGCACCACAGCCTTGGTACATCGAACAATCCCCATATAATTTACATCCATCATATCTTGGAATTCTTCAGAGGGCATTTCTGTGAAATCAGCGAATTTCCCGTAACCTGCATTATTCAACAAGATATCAATTCTGCCGTACGCATGCAAAATTTCTGCAAACGTCTCCTCAACCCTTGCAGAGTCTCTTACATCACAAGTATACATTCCGAACCTTCCCTGTATTCCAGACGCCGTTTCTTTAAGCTTGTCCTCAGAACGCGCTATCAGAATGGGAATTGCGCCTCGTTTGCTGAGCATTTGGGCTGTAATAGCCCCAATACCGCTGGAAGCTCCCGTTATAACAACAATCTTATCCTTCAGTCTCATGGAGTGCAATTCGGTTTCAACTCCTAATGCTTATTAAGCGATCACTACCTGAATATCCAGTTCTCCAATTCCATCCATTAATAACGGGATGCTAAGGGCTCTGCGTGGCATAAATGTCATGCTCTCCGACTTCATTAGCTTGGGAGGTGTAATATCGACCATTACTCCCTGATTCGACAAAATCGTGCTGGCATTTCCGCTAATCATGTTGCCCAGCTCCGAAATTGCACTCTTGCCCATTTCATCCATCTCAGTGATAACGTAGCCGCCCATCATAGCAGATACCATTCGGAGAGCAACCGCTTCTGCGATTCCGAATATAATATTTCCGCTCAGCTGCCCCGTCATCCCTACTTGGATCCATATATGATTATCGATCAGCTCGATCTCTTTAATTCCCAAACTGCCGGTGGACGGTGAGACTTGAATCACCTGTTCAATTACAATACGTGCAGATTCTAAAAATGGGTTAATTACTTCTGCCTTCATATAAAGTGCTGTCCCTCCTTTACCGGGCTTTAGTCATACACCAAAAGTCCCAAGCAATATGATTTATTATACTTCATATATCGGCACAATTCACCAAAAATGAATGGTTATGTAGAAGGAATTATTAAGACATTTTTCTAAGCAAGATTGCTCTGTCGTGGGTAATCTCCTATAATTTAATATAATGCCCACATTGAGCGTAATATATAGTAAGAAGCGGCTGTGATAGGTGACCTGACTTAAGGGAGGTATTTCATGAACATCAGCCAATTAGAGACACTCATTACAATCTCCAAAACGATGAGCTTCCGAAAAGCAGGAGAACTGCTTAACTTGACTCAGCCGGCAGTTTCTGCCCAGATCAAGAGTTTAGAGGAAGAATTCAAAACACAGCTCGTGGACCGAAACCAGCCTGTTACACTAACTGACAGGGGCCAAGTTTTTCTGGAACATGCTGAACAAATAGTTAGTATTGTCAATGAACTTAAGCATCGGCTTGCCGACCTGGAGGACACCCCACAAGGACATATTGTTCTCGGTACAACTACTTCTATTGCCATCCAAATCCTGCCGCGTATCCTTTCCTATTTTCAAGACCAGTTCCCCCACATCAAGACATCCATACAGTCGATGTCATCCTCACAAATTTATCAGTATGTGGAAAATGGGCTTGTAGATGTCGGTATCGGATATTTGATTGGACGAAGTCCGGGTATGAGCACATCTACCCTGTATTATGATACATTCGAACTGGTTGTTTCCCCTCGTCATCCCCTGGCTAAATTAAGATCTGCCGGAGTGGAGGCACTAGGGAACACCCCGCTGATCCTGCTCTCAAAAGATACAGTCGGACGCAGATTCGCGGAAGAAGTGTTTGCCAAGCACGGCATACAGCCGCAAGTGATTATGGAGCTTACGAGCAGTGAAGAAGTAAAGCGTATGGTGGAGCTGGATCTTGGTGCCGCAATCATTTCGAAGCAATCAGTAACCGCTGAAGTTAGATTGGGCACACTAAAAATCGTTCCCATTATCGAGCTGGAGGTTACCCATCCGGTAGGTGTTATTACGAAATCCGGCAAGTATGTTAACTCCGCCATGAGACAATTTCTTAGCGATTTGAAGGGCATGCCCGAAACTCAGTTTATAGGCTCAGAATAAAAGAGGAGATGTCACAGCCATGAAATTCGACCTGCATACACATCATTTCCGCTGCGGCCATGCGGACGGGAATATTCGGGACTATATTGAAGCCGGAATAAAAGCCGGCTTGGGAGTCATCGGTATATCGGATCACACTCCTTACTTTGCCCATCCGGTAGAACAAGCTTTTCCGCAAATCGCTATGGGCAAATCAGAGCTCGAAGCTTATGTGAACGAGGTTCTCTCCTTAAAAAAAGAATATGCCGGAGTAATTGACGTTCTGCTGGGCATCGAATCAGACTTTTTTCCCGAGAGTGCCCCGTTATATCAGAAAACCCTAGAGGCCTATCCTTTTGATTATGTAATTGGATCTGTTCATAATCTGGGTGGTGTCAGTATTTTCAATAAGGGACGTTGGAAAAAACTGGGATCAATAGAACAAATGGATGTCAAAACCGAGTACTATCATCTAATTTCCCAATCCGCAAAAAGTGGCATGTTCCAAATTCTTGGTCATATTGATGCCATGAAAGGAAATTACCCTGCATTCGCCGATATTCAGGTTCCGGCCGATGTAGATGAATGCCTGCGCACCATTGCGGACTGCGGCATTGCCATCGAGATTAATACTTCCGGCAAAACAAAGCTAAGCGGCGGCTGGTATCCGTCCGATGCCATTTTGGAGCGTGCCCTGCATTTTGGAGTGGACGTTACGTTTGGTTCCGATGCTCATAAACCTTCAAGGGTGGCGGATGAACTGGACGCGGTGGCCAAGCGCTTGAAAGAAATTGGATTTACCCAATGGGTGTACTATAAACAGCGTAAGAAAGTAATCGTAGCGCTATAAGAATTTGGACAAAAAAAATGGACCCGAAGATTCGGGTCCCAAAACAATATATATTTTTAAAAGGGGGTCATGTACTTAGTTTAACCGGACACTGTTAGAGTTTGATAACGGCATTATTTCATTTGTGTAACAATCTGAAAACATTAATACAATCTCTCTCTGATCCCACGTTAGGAATAACCCGCTCCAGCAGCATTCCATTCTTCAGCATAACCCTTGCCGATCTGCTATTGCTCTCACGACAGCGGCCTTCCACCTCTGTAATTCCCAATTCATAAAAGCTGTAATTCAGCAATAATCTTACCGCTTCCGTTGCAAATCCCCGGCCCCACCACACTGGATCCAATAAATAGCCCAATATCGCTGAACCGTTTCGGCGATTCCAGCACTGCAAAGAAACCGTACCAATTAACTCCGAGTCTCCGCTGCGGTAGATGCCTGCATGCAATGCACAAGGGTCATAAGCAAGCAGCATCCGATTCATTAATTTTTCCATAGATGCATTCTGCAATCCATCGCCGCGCATGACAATATGTGTCCGTAATTCAGGTTGGGAGAGCAGAGACCGCAGAGTACCAGCATCCTCTTGCAGCATAGGCTTCAATTCAACTGCTGTTCCGTTCTGTCTATGGAACTGAATGGCCTCATAGGTACTCATATTCCTCACTCCCCTCTCCCTTAAGATCGCCGCAGGGTAAACACGGTAAGCTCCGGTCGACACAGCAGCCTAAATGGCATATACGTCTCCCCAAAGCCCCGATTCACATATACAGGCATTTTTTTAGCTTCTGTATAATACAGCCCAGCTATGTATTTTTGCGAACCATATGGAGTAAACAGCGCGCCTAAGAGCGGCAGACGAATCTGACCACCGTGACTGTGCCCAGATAGCTGAAGGTTGAAAGGATAAGCCTCAGCTGTATCTGCATAATCCGGCTCATGCATTAATAATACCGTGAAGGTTCCCTCCGGGATGTTCTTCACAGCAGCCTGAGGATCAGGCTTACCGTGCAATAGATCTTCCAATCCGGCCACAGCAATGACTTCGTTCCCCCGCTTAATCAGGGAAGATTCATTCCTCAGAAGACGAAAGCCTGCTTCTTTGAACAATCGGGCCAATTGATCCGTATGTTTGTAATCATGATTGCCAAAGATAGCGAACTTGCCCAATGGAGCGGATAGGCGTGCGAGGACAGGTACAGCTGCTATAAGATCACTTGATTCACTGTCCACAATGTCCCCCGTAAAGCAGATTAGATCGGGAGTTTCTTTCTCTATATCTGCAACCAAGGCGGATAAATCATCGGCATCCTTGTTAAAGCCCAGATGAGTATCACTGAAATGAACAACCTTAATACCGTTAAAAGCAGCGGGCAGATCATTCAACATGAGATCCAGCCTTGTGATTTCGACCCAATTCGGCTCAGCCTTCCACGCATAACCTCCTGTCATCAAACCAGCGCCGATTAGGGCTGCAATCCCCCGTCCAAGGAACTTCCTCCTAGATATTTTAGTATCTTTAAACCTCGGCAAACTCGGATCTGCCTTACTGTGGCTAGAGCCCGGTTCAGCCCCCTTCGTCGAAGAAACCCCCGGTGTTATTTTATTCATAGGGCGATTCTCCTTCCTTGCTGCACGATCGCTTTAATTATGTTGTTTATCTTCTGAATCTTTATTTGTAACGTGGACGTCTACCTCTAACTCCGAATCAATTTCAGCGTCTGTAGCGGCTCCTAGGATTTTACGAAATATACCCAACATGGATAAGGCGTAAGCTACCGTAATAAAACTGAAGGAAATCTGCATGATGACCACAAGTCGCGAGGTATTATCAACGGGGGCAATATCTCCGAATCCAACCGTAGTAAAAGTTGCCACACTGAAATACAGAAACGTTATAAACTGACTGAGCAAATCCCGACCTATCCCTTCACCCTGAAAAGAAGTCTGACCGAACAGCTTGTATATCGATGTATAGACAACGGTAAAAAAAATAACACAACTCATTGTAGCGATGCTTATCCGGGACAAAGTCTGATGCAGCTTCACTTCTTTGCTGTTGGATTCCTTAATTTCGTTAAAAATAAATAAGATATAAAACAGTACAGAGGCTAAACAGAACAACAAAATCAATCCTCGCATGCCGCCATTACCGGGTACTATTGACCCCCAATCAATCCAATTCAGTAAATCTTCCACTGATATTAGGACATAGATTAGAATCGGTGTCAGGAGAACCCGCTTGTTGAGCCATCTCAGTTCCATACGATAAAAGGAGTATGCAAACAGCAGCAACACCGTAATATTGATTGTCCAAACCCACCAAGTCACGGTCTCACCCCTGTTCTATGCATGAACTACACATTACCTTCGGTATCCGTTATAACAATGGTGAATTCCTGCTGCGGTGTATCGCGGTAAGCACGGGCAATCCCCTTGGCTTCAACTTCAGCCTTTGGCATCCTGCGCAACGGAAGAACTACTTCGAAGGACTCGGTGAACGGGAAGGGGTTCAGCTTCAGTGTGTGCTTATCCTTCCACTCTGCCGTGATCACACACCCCTCTGTAAACCCAAAATCCTCACTTCCTGAAAAGCCGTCCTTCCACCAGGGATGCTCCTCAGATTTGGGGGATCCCGGTTCATTCAAGGCCATATATAAGGACAGATCATCGCAAAATTGCAGCAGCCGGGTGTCATAAAAGAGCTCTGCCTCACCAATAGGAGCTGACTGCTCCAATTCACGGCGGATGCGTGTCCTACGTTCCTCTTCCTGCTCCAGATATTCGGTAAGCTCAGGATTGTCTTCACCGGACACTTCGATCAGCCGTTCAAAGTGCAAGCTGCAAAGTAATGCCCCATAAGGTGTATCCGACTCAATTTCATCCAGTCCTTTAGTATAGAAGGTCAGCTTCGGCACAACGGGGAAATCAATGAAGGTGTAAGGCGCTCGCTCGGCATCATTCCAAAAAGGGGTCTCATCCAAATCGATCCAGCCGCGATCATGGTTGCTTACCGCTCTCAGCACCTCCGCACGGCGTGCCGGTTCAGGCACTTGCTCTGAGCGGAACCGCTTTGCGAGCTCTCCCGACAGCAGTCCGTGATCATGCTGTTTAATCATAACAAACGTCCCATCATGCTCCCGACATATCACTATAGCTTCCTCCCTTGATCGTCACTCCACCTTAACGCTAAAATAACTATAACTATGGAGATTATAACATATAATGGTACTATAATTCTTCACTGGAAAAGCCCCTCGTTCCCTCTTTTGAGAAGCAACGGGACTGTCTTGTCATTTGGAACTAATTTTATTTTAGTTACCCTATTTTTGAGTGATTGACCCGCAAGGCAAGCTGTTTTTTATTGGAATTATGTAATTCAACACATCAGTGAGGTCCGTATCTATCAAACCTAGAAAGTTAATAAGGATGGAGCTAATTCTATGAAAAAGTTATTTTTATTCGTTATAGCTTTAAATTTCTTCTTGTTGAGCTCATGTTCACCTGTACAAAAGTATACCTCCGTCATCGAAGCCATAGAATCTCAAGAAATTAATCTTACTGAAGTTGAATCCCCAAAGAACGCTGAGATGGATGACATCAAACCTCTAAGCTATACACTGGATAACAATGACATCCTAAGGGTTTATGACTTTGGTACGGAAGAAACACGGGAGCTTGGGTATAAACATTTCTATGAACGACAACAGTCGCTGAGTTCTCATGCACCGATCATTTTTCAACCAGGAAACTTTCTAGTGCTTTATTACAGTAATGCGAGCCCAACAACCCAAACTCCTAAGCTAAGCGAAACGAAATATGGAGCACAAATCAAAAAAGGACTAACTAGCTTAAAATAACTGAAATTCTCTGCGGACTCTGACTACACACTTATTGTCCAGATTGGATGGTAAATACGCTTCTCATACTCAACTAAGTATTTCGTTTCGCTGAGCCTCAACTATCGCCTTCTCCTCAAAAAGCCTACACTTTTGTTCAGGTTTAATTGCACTAAATACACTTATTTAGAATAAAAATGCCTTACGCTAAGCTCTAGGTGCACTAAGTACAACTAAAAAGTCTCAAGACCTGATATTCAGCTTAATAACAGAGTTTTAGTTGTACAAAAGAGTCAATTTCATAATGCCCTGTGAATTAAAGCTGCAGTACTCCAAAAGCATATATTCTATTTTTAAAAATTAGGCGATTTGCTTCTTTTTTGAGATCTCTTGGTTTAGCTTTTCAAGTGCATACTTACACAAGTTGTAGGTGAGACAACTAAGTTCGAAATCCACCCTGGAACGTGTGTTTAACTGACGGCTACCCCCCATATTGAAATAAAGCTTCAAGTAGGCAAATACGCGTTCAATCGCTGTTCGCTTCTTAAATAACTTCTTAAACTTGCTACTTCCACGCGCCGGTGCTGTATACCGGCGAAGGTCTGTTTCGATTCGAATTTTGTGTACTTTCTGGCAACCTTTGTCGCTAAACGTACAGGTTTTACATTCTTTGGGACTTGTGTATTTTAGTGTTCCATATTTTTCATCAAAGCTATCGTAACTGTAGAGATGCCCTTGTTTACAAATCGGACGGCCTTCTTCATCCTGGCCCTCGGGCACTTCTTTCGCGTGCTGAATCATCGGAATTAACGCATAGGCTCCATTCCTTCGAGCCTGCTGGTAGACCGCTCCAGAATCATACCCTTTGTCTGCAAGCACATACTTCACCGTTAATTGAGGAAATTTTTGCTCCAACCCTTTCAGTAAAACAATAGCCAGTCGCTGGTCCGATACATGCCCAGAACTAAACAAACTGCTGACTATAAATTGACTTTGCGTGTCTACGAGCAGATTCGCTTTATATCCGTACCAGTACATCATCCGACCATTTCCCCGGGGGTCGCCTTTGCCACCGGTACTGGGATACTGGGGCATCTGAGCCAGCAGTTCATCGTAGCTGACGTCCAGCATTTCTGCTACTTTTTTCTCGAAGATGGTTAAGGATGCTTCGTATGCCGCCATTTGTTCTTCCCAAGCCGCCTTTTCCGTTTGAGGTACCCGTCCACGTTTATTCCGTTTGGGTTTTTCTGGTTTTTCGGGTATTGGGGCGGGCTGTTTTTCTTTAAGTAGGGCTTTGGCTGCTTTTTGGGGTTTTGCTGCCTTTCTGGGTTTCGTTTGTTCTTTTATTTTCGGATGACAATCCCAAGCCTCCAAATGAGAAGAATCCACCGCAAGTGTTTCGCCAGAAATAAACCCCTCCGCAATCGCCTGCTCAACAATCTGGTCCATCACGTTATTCAGCACCCCACACTGGTGCAGTTTTGTTGTAAGTCGTGAGTAGGCGGGACCACTTGGAATTCGATCGGATTCCGTAAACCGGCAACGTTTTCGAAAGGACTCATTGTCATGCAAGCGTCGAATGATATCTTTCACCGAAGGGATACGCTCCATTTTGCCAATCACTAAAGAGTAAATCATCGCCCGAGTATTGAGTTCTTCAGGCCGTCCCCGCACCGTACGTTTGTTAATTGCACGTAGAATCGTATTCATCGGGAGATAGTCCAGTACTGCCACACATTTGGGTTCAGCTTGCATGTTCATTAAATCTTCCATGGAGAATAGCTCTTCTTGTTGTATACTATACATGGGGTCCTCCTTCTTTCTCTCGTTTTGGTGTGGTAACTTAAACTTCGAGAAATTGGGTAGGTACTCCTTTTTTGTGTGCTCAAAATCCCTTATACATCAAGGGTTTTGAATTATGAAATTGACTCCAAAATGCAATTAAACCATTCCCTCCGCCCAAATAATCAGTTTTAGTTGCATAAAGTACATCTAAACGGCTATCCCAAGGATTATCCGCCGCTGATGACGACTAAATCCATTCCACCAGTCACCCATCCATCTATCATCATTAACTACAGCCGTCCATCATTCACCCGACCAGCCGTCAACTCCTCCTCTATCCCCCCAAAAGCACGAAACAAACACAAAAAAGCCCTCCCCACCGGTAGATTGTCTACCTTTGGGAGGACTCTTTGATTTTCAAACTATAAATATGAACTTAAACACCCAACCAGCGTTTGAACATATGCTTGGTGGTTTGTTTGTTAATCTCTGCGATAGAGGTGGTTAGTGGAATGCCCTTAGGACAGGCGCGCACACAGTTCTGCGAGTTCCCGCAGCCGTCGATCCCGCCATCCTCCATAAGAGCCTCCAGGCGGTCGTCAGAGTTCATCTCACCGGTAGGATGAGCATTGAACAGACGCACCTGCGAAATCGCTGCCGGGCCGATGAAATTGGTCTTCTCGTTGACATTCGGACAGGCCTCCAAGCAGACTCCGCAGGTCATGCATTTGGATAATTCATAAGCCCACTGGCGTTTTTTCTCAGGCATCCGAGGACCCGGACCCAGATCATACGTACCATCGATTGGAATCCATGCTTTAACTTTTTTGAGTGTATTGAACATTCGGCTGCGATCAATAACGAGGTCACGTACCACAGGGAAGGTCTTCATAGGTTCAATACGAACGGGTTGCTCCAAGTTATCTATAAGTGCGGCGCAAGCTTGACGAGGCTTGCCGTTAATGACCATCGAGCAGGCTCCGCATACTTCCTCCAAACAGTTGGAATCCCAACAGACCGGGACTGTATGGTCACCCATGGCATTGACCGGATTACGCTGGATTTCCATCAAAGCGCTGATCACGTTCATACCTGGACGATAGGAAAGAGAAAACTCTTCCACATACGGAGTACTTTGTGCATCGTCCTGGCGGGTGATAATAAATTTTACGTTTTTGGGAGTTGCAGCTATTTCCGCCATCATCGTTACCTCCTAAAGTTGTGTAACCGATATTAATTAATCCTTCGAATAATCACGAATCCGTGGCGGAATCAGCGAAACATCCACTGGATCGTAAGAAATTTGCGGACCTTCTGCACTCCAGGTTGCCTTAGTCGTCTTTAGGAACTCCGCATCATTACGTTCCGGGAACTCCGGCTTGTAATGTGCGCCTCGGCTTTCATTGCGCAGTAGGGCTCCAAGCGTCATAGCTTCTGACAGCTCCAGCATGTTCCACAACTGCCGGGTGAAGGCAACACCCTGATTGTTCCAGCGCGATGTATCGTTCATGTTAATATTGCGGTAGCGTTCCTTGAGTTCTTTGATTTTGGCGATGGTTGCTTCCAGCTTGGCATTGTGGCGAACAACGGTCATGTTGTTCGTCATCCACTCGCCGAGCTCCTTGTGAATGACATACGCATTTTCAGTGCCGGACATCGCCAACAGAGATTCATATTTAGTGATTTGCTTGTTATGGAAGCCGTCGAACACCGTAGAGGATATGTCCTGCACCGATTTCTTGAGGCCTTTTATATATTCAATAGCTTTAGGTCCTGCCATCATACCGCCATATATGGCTGATACTAAGGAGTTGGCACCCAAACGGTTTGCTCCGTGATATTGATATTCACACTCTCCTGCCGCAAAGAGGCCGGGAACGTTAGTCATTTGGTTATAGTCAACCCACATGCCACCCATAGAATAGTGAACGGCAGGGAAGATTTTCATCGGTATTTTACGGGGATCATCCCCCATGAATTTCTCATAAATCTCAATAATGCCGCCCAGCTTAACGTCCAGTTCCTTCGGGTCTTTATGGGAAAGATCCAGATATACCATGTTCTCCCCGTTAATGCCCATTCCCTTATCTACACAGACATCAAAAATCTCACGGGTAGCAATATCGCGCGGCACCAGATTTCCGTAAGCCGGATATTTCTCTTCGAGGAAATACCATGGTTTACCGTCCTTATAGGTCCAGATGCGTCCACCCTCGCCGCGAGCGGATTCGGACATCAGCCGAAGCTTATCGTCGCCTGGAATCGCAGTCGGGTGAATCTGTATGAATTCTCCGTTCGCATAATGCACACCCTGTTGATAGACAGCACTTGCGGCTGTACCCGTGTTGATTACGGAGTTCGTTGTTTTGCCAAAAATAATCCCCGGACCCCCGCTGGCCAAAATAACAGCATCGGCAGGGAACGTCTGAATCTCCATAGTTTTAAGATTCTGGGCGCTGATGCCGCGGCACACGCCTTCGTCATCGATGATCGCCGAGAGGAACTCCCAGTTCTCGCTCTTAGTTACAAGGCCCTCCGCTTCCCAGCGGCGTACTTGTTCATCAAGGGCATACAATAGCTGCTGGCCTGTGGTTGCACCGGCAAATGCCGTACGATGGCGTTTGGTACCGCCGAAACGGCGGAAGTCGAGCAAGCCTTCAGGTGTCCGGTTGAACATAACGCCCATCCGGTCCATAAGGTGAATGATGCCAGGAGCTGCTTCACACATAGCTTTGACTGGAGGCTGATTAGCCAGAAAGTCTCCACCGTATACCGTGTCATCAAAATGCTCCCAAGGTGAGTCTCCCTCACCCTTTGTATTTACAGCGCCATTGATACCGCCCTGTGCGCAGACAGAGTGAGATCTTTTGACGGGAACTAGCGAAAATAAATGAACATGCGCACCGGATTCTGCCGCCTTGATGGTAGCCATCAGGCCGGCCAGACCGCCGCCCACGATAATGATATCGGCTGTTGCCATGATAGTTCACTCCCTTTAATGAAAAGATCAGATCGTTTACTGTGATTTTTAGATCATAGCCTTTAAGGTTTGAGCAATAGCTGCTGCGGATTGAAATTCACTGTCACGGAAGGTGACCAGCGAGATCAGGAACATGAACGTAACAAGGACGAAAAGACCCAAGCATAAATAGGAGGACACCCGCTGTGCCCGCGGTCCAACGGTTACTCCCCAACTGATGAGGAAGGACCAAAGGCCATTGGCGAAATGGAAGGATGCGGAAATGATACCGATCGTATAGAACGCAAGCCATAGCGGTTGGGTCAAAATATCATGCATGACTCCGCCCAGCTCTTCATGCTTTACATTTCCGAGAGCCACCTGAAACCGGGTTTCAAATACATGCCAGACCACAAAAATGAATGTAATAATACCTGTAACACGCTGTAGCGTATAACGCCAGTTTCTCTCCAGGTTATAACGGTTCAGGTTCGGCTTCGATTGATAAGCAATGTACAGCCCGAAAACCCCATGATACAACAAGGGAAGCCATATACCGAACAATTCCAGGAAGAAGACGAGCGGCAGGCTGTTCAGCCATAACACACTGTCGTTGAATCCGGATGGCCCACCCTCTACTGCTGAGAAATTCGTCAGCATGTGCTCAAGGAAAAATCCTCCGAGCGGGATAACGCCGAGCAAGGAATGAATCTTTCTGGAATAAAATCCTCTCATACTAGAGTGTCCCCTTTCAATTAAAACAGCGTTTTCATTAATGAGCATACACCGCCGGGGCCACAGTTGAAACAGGCTGACGTCAAGCGCGTATAGATAACTTATGTCTATTTGCAACGCTATCCCTTGAGTTTTCCCGGACTTTGCTTCAACATTCACAATGTGTGAATATCTTGTGTCACTTTTAATGTTACTCTTTTTTCTCTTATAAGGGAATTGCAATCTAATTATTAATCGTTATACAATAAACGCATAAGAATATTTTTTATCTGATAATAATTCTCATTAATAGCCTCTAAATCCAGCCTAAACCCTGTATTCCCTTATAAAATAAGAGAAATCTAGAGACTCAGCTATGCAATTTATCACTACTCCCTTTTTTAAAAAATACCGTAAAATAGTGGTTTAACCATACATTGGCCTAAAGGAGAAACCTGATATGTTTGACGATTTGGATATTTTTGCAGCGGTTGTTGAGCATTCCAGCTTAAATCGTGCATCCCGCCAGCTCAATTTGTCTCAGCCTGCCCTATCCCGCAAAATTTCCAAGCTGGAAGAACGGTTGGGTGTTCCTCTATTCAATCGACACGGCAAACGGTTGGAGTTGACCGAGGTGGGTCGTCTCACCTACACCTATGCCCTAGAGCAGCGGCAGCAGCGTTCCAAGTTCCTGGAGGCCCTCTCCAAATTTAAGGAAGGCGAGCCTCAGTTCGTCACGCTTGGAGCCAGTTTGACTACGCTTCAAACCACACTGCCGCCGCTTGTGAATGCCTATATGGAGAAATACCCAACAGCAGAGCTGAAGCTTATTACCGGAAGAACCCATGAGATCGTCTCATCCGTCAGTGAAGGAAGGTCTGATGTTGGTATCATCGCCTCTTCAATAAAAGAACCGGGACTGCGCTGCATTCCCCTATTTGAGGACCAGCTAAGGCTGGTTGTCTCCGAGCACCACCCCTTGACCCTATTTCCAAAGTTGACGATGGAGCATCTCTCACGGCTGCCTATGATCCTGTTCTCCAAAGGTACCTGGTACCGCCGCCTAACCGACGATCTGTTCCAACGCTGCGGCATTGATCCTGATGTACGTATGGAAATCGACTCCTTCGAAGCCATCGTCCGGCTGCTGCCGACCATCAAAGCTGCTGCGCTGCTGCCCAAATCCTATTTGCGCCCCGAGCTGCTGAACGGCGGTGGGCTTGTCTCCCTGCACATCAAAGAGCTGGAGCAGACCCAGCGAACCACCAGTCTTATATATCGCGATAGCGGCGGTCTGAGCACAGCCGCACGTTCACTGGTACAGACTACGGAGGATGTTTTCCTTCCTGGACGGGAAGGCGACCAATAATTAATTTATTTATCCGGCCGCTGTTGTCGAAAGATTTTCTTAGATTTAATCCGGTTTTTAGCGGTTGAAATCCGGATACAGCTTATGCTTTCGAAGCGAGCGTTCCTATGGAAAGCTTGCGGGTAGTTGGTATCGCTCCTATAGAACCAAATTTGTTCAGCATATTTAGAAGGAATTTTTCCTACTAATTTAGAGTTTGAACCCTCTATTGAGTTATTTAGTGGTAATAATTCCCCTTAAATTTAGGTTTTAGCCTCAAAAAGCCTCCATGTGGGTAATTCTCTTGCATTTAGAGGGAATAAATCCCTCTAAATGCTGATTACAAGGTCTTATATGTGATTTACAGGGGAATTTTCCCTCTAAACTTTATTTGCCACGGATTCAGACTCCTGGTAGTTACTACCACACTCCCTAACAGTAAATCTCAAGTACAATTTATCTATCTTAAAAAATTCAGCAAACGACCCTTGACATGAGGGTCGTTTTTCTTTATGGTTAGTTACATAAGTAATTAACCAGTTAGGTGGTGAAGCGGTGGGACTCCAAATGGATGACAATCGGCCCATTTTTGTACAAATCGCTGAACAGATTGAGAATGACATCATAGACAGTATTGTGCCCGAAGAGTCACAAGTGCCCTCGACCAATCAGTTTGCTTCATACTATGGAATCAATCCTGCAACGGCAGCAAAAGGTGTGAATCTGCTAGTAGAGCAGGGAATATTGTACAAGAAACGGGGAATCGGCATGTTTGTATCAGCGGGAGCTCGTACGGAATTGATCGGTAAGCGGAGACAGCAATTTTATGAGCAGTATGTTGTAGCTATGATCCGTGAAGCGGAGAAGCTCGGTATAACGACAGTGCAACTTTCTGAAATGATCCATAAAGGAGATGAGAGTCGATGACGGACTTACGGGAAGAATCTTCAGAGGATGTCCACTCTACAACAGGCATGGAGCTATTCCGTGTCAGCAGGGTGTTCCGAGGCGGGCAAGGGGTACATGATGTCTCCCTTGTTCTCAAATCGCAGGCTATTCATGGGATGATCGGCGCCAATGGCAGCGGCAAAAGCACCTTGCTCGCACTAATGGCAGGACAACAGTTCCCAGACAGCGGTCAAGTCCTGTACGGAGGTATTCCTGTACATGAGCATGCCCATACCCTAAGTAACATTTGTCTAGTAAAGACCCATGAGCGATCTTGGGAGAATTACACCTTGAAGCAGATCTTCAGCTTCGCCGCCCTACTCTATCCGAATTGGGATGCCGGGCTGGCTGGGGAGTTGATGGATAAATTTCAGCTTAACGCGAAAAAAAAATATAAGCAGTTGTCTCGCGGAGGTCAGTCCATGGCCGGGATTATTAAGGGAATGGCAAGCCGCGCCCCGCTAACCTTGCTGGATGAACCGGTAATCGGTCTGGATGCCTCGATGCGGGAAATCTTTTACAAAGCGCTTCTGGCAGATTACAGTATGTTCCCTCGTACATTTGTTATGACCACTCACCTGATTGATGAAAGTGAGAATCTGTTTGAATATATGACTTATATCAAGAAGGGCAACGTGGCCTATCACGGGCCTGTAGAGGACTTGTCAGCAAAAGCTTCTTATCTAACAGGGACTTCCTCCCTGCTTGAGGAACTAACCAAGGATAAACGAACGCTACATGTGGAACGGTTGGGTGGAAGGCTTCTGTTGGCGTTAGAGGACCTCTCAGACCCCTCAGAACGTAAGCATTGGCTGGATAAAGGAGTCGAGCTCTCCCCCATTTCACTTCAGAAGCTGTTTGTTTATATGACGCAAAGAGATGCAGCTAACAACGAAAGAGAGGGAAATCGATGAACTTTCGTAATTTAATGAGTTTTCACTGGAAGGATTACCGCAGAGCCGCACTGACTTTATTTAGTGTGCTGATCCTCGTAGATTTACTCCAAGTCGTGCTGTGGCGCTTTTTCCCCTCAATGGACACTGGTGATGCCAACAATTTATTCGGCATTAATCGGGTCATCATATTGATTTTCACGGTGATCAACGTGATTGTTACTGCCTCCATAACCTTTCCACTTATGGTCGGTTTCAGTGTTACACGCCGTAATTTTTATGCTACTACTTTGCTGGCATTAGTATTGTTCTGTATATCTGCCGCACTCGTAGAGAGCCTTTTGTTCGAGCTTGGAAAGTCTGTCCTTCCAACACTTGAGATGGAGGTGAGCAGCGGCAAGCCGTTTCTAACTCATTGGTATGTGTTTACCGTTAGTCTGCTTCTGGTTGGATTAATTGCTCTTCTCATTTCGTCCAGCTTCACTCGACTTGGAGCCTCGTTAGGAACTCTGTCAGTTGTTGCATACATTGTTATCCTAAACTTGTTCGCTAACATTATGCCTTCGCTTGATTTCATAGATGAACCCGGAATGGTTACTCTCGTTTCTGACACTCCCCTGATGCTCATCGTCATTGCTCTGCTAGGAATTGTTGGCTGGCTGTTATTCCGACGTGCCTCAGTTAAAGTATAATTCCACCTCAGGCTCACTCTATAAAATCACAAAAAAACCTCTGGCCCTTTTAAATTCTAAGGTCAGAGGTTTTGGCATTTTGGCATATAGGATTATTCCTGATTCATAGCCCCATTCTCAAATCGGTCAATACTGTCATTGGAACCAATAACAACTACAATATCACCCTTGTACAAATGATCATGCGCGGTTGGAGCCACAATAATTCCACTTTCGCGATTCAGAGCAATAATACTGCAGCCGTATTTAGCCCGTGTATTAAGCTCGGACAAGCTTTTACCATTCATGCATGCGGGTACAATTAGTTCGACGATTTTATAGTCCTTGGAGATTTCAATATAATCAAGCAAATGAGGCGTCACTAGTTGATGTGCGACACGAATTCCCATATCCTTTTCCGGAAAGATAACCCGGTCAACCCCCAGCTTAGAGAGCGCACGGCCATGCAGTACCGAAATCGCCTTAGCAACCACCTGCTTTATTCCAAGCTCTTTTAACAAAATAGCCGCCAGGATGCTCCGCTCCATATTGTCGCCGATAGCTACAATTCCGCAATCAAAATTTCGCACACCGAGAGATCGCATGATCCCCTCATCTGTCGCATCCGCCATCACAGCATGCGTCAACTGCTCGCTCATTTCATCAACGCGTTCCTCGTGATGGTCTATTCCCAGCACCTCGTAGCCCATTTTCATAAGTTCAAGCGCGAGACTGGAACCAAAACGGCCTAGGCCGATTACTACAAATTGCTGTGCTTTCATGTCCGGTTGACTCCTTATCCAATAATCATTTTACCTTCTGGATACTTATACAGCGGTTTACCTTGTTTACGTCCAATTGCGTAAGCTAATGTCAATATGCCTAGTCGCCCGGAAAACATCGTTAGTGAGATCAGGATTTTACCGATGAATGACAATTCTGGAGTCAACCCCATACTTAGCCCTACCGTTGCGAAGGCTGATGTGGTCTCAAATAGGATCATCAAAAAGTTATGGTCTTCTGTGGTGGAGAGTACCATCGACACGGAGATGACCAGCAGCAGGGCAAGCAATGTAATCGTGAGCGCCTTAAAAATACGCTCTTGCGCCAGCCGATAACGGAACATTACGATATCTTCTCGTCCCCGCAGCATAGAAATAACCGCAGCAATCATAATTGTAAAGGTTGTCGTTTTGATACCGCCACCTGTTGAGCCCGGAGAGGCACCAATAAACATGAGAATGACCATAAAAAACTGTGACGCTTGACGCAGTCCGGCGATATCCACCGTATTGGCGCCAGCTGTACGAGGCGTGACGGATTGGAAGAAAGACGCTAGTACCTTACCGCCAAAGTTCAAGGGGCCCAGTGTACGTTGGTTTGTAAACTCAAATACGAATATAACCAGTGCACCTACGAGAATGAGTACCGCTGTCATAAACAGTACGACCTTACTGTGCAAGGACAGCCTTCGTGTTTTTTTGTATTCCACCAGGTCTGCCATAACGATAAATCCAATCCCCCCCATGATAATCAGAACCATCATGACTATATTAACTAGGGGATCACTTACATATCCTGTCAGGCTTCGATATTCACCAAACAGATCAAAACCAGCGTTGTTGAACAGTGAGACGGCATGAAATATACCAAAGTAAATCGCTCTTCCCAAAGGCATATCAAAAGCCCAACGTATAGATAGTAAGACGGCGGCAGTCCCTTCAATGACCAGAGAGTAAATTAATACTCTGCGGATCAGTCGTACAATGCCCTCCATAGAATTCTGGTTCATCGCTTCCTGAAGTATAAGTCTGTCACGCAGAGATATTTTACGTCTTAGTACCAAGGCGAATAGTGTGGCCATGGTCATGAAGCCTAAACCACCGATCTGGATAAGAAACATAATTACCGTTTGTCCAAAAGTGGTAAAAAACGTTCCTGTATCCCTCACTACCAGCCCCGTAACACAGGTAGCAGAAGTCGCTGTAAACACCGCGTCAATAAATTTCAGAGAATGCCCTGTTGTATTTGAGATAGGGAGCATTAATAACAATGATCCAATCAGAATAATAGCAGCAAAGCCGAACACCAGAATCTTTGGCGGGGAGAGCTTTAGGAAGCTGAATTTAGATATTTTAGATAACGGCGAAACCAAAATCCCTCACCTCTTCACAATAAGTTATATTTATTTATATATAAAAAAAACCAACAAAAAAAGCACTGGAACCCCCAATGCTTTAGCTAGGTCCCTGCAGAAAATAAGCCTACGAGGTTAGCTGACGGATTCGGACTGCTGCAGGCTGCCCTATTCGTTCCTTGAACGAAATTCACCCCCGATGAAGTAAAGCCAACAAACATGCGGCGTTCACTCACCTTCTTATCACTTCCTATGGTTCCCCCGTTTTCACCCAGAAATTCGGCTACTATACAATTGCATACAAATTATAAACGTTCTGCTCGGACTTCACAAAGACAATATTGAAGTATAAATAGTTAAAATAAGACTTTTAGAGAGAAGGAGATAGATAGAACACCTTTTCTCATGCCTTTTCCGTTAGTTTCCTGCAATTACATCGTTTTTTCATGATTTTTTTCGTTCGCACATTTAAAAATAAGCATAACAACAGCTTGTTCCACGTAAAAGGATAATACAACTATTTTTGGAACTATGGAAGCATTACTACTATAATGGAACATAGTGTTGTCAGTTTATCACAAGGAGGCGTTTCATGAATTCCGTCGGCCAGCCCCTTCAGCAGAGAGCTCTCACTAAAGGGCTTATCTTCTCGGGCATCATCGGTCTTATTATTTTTATTATGTTTCAGGTACTCCCGTCCTTGCTCGCAAGCTCCTCAGAGGAAAATACCACAGCGATCAGTAAGGTGGAAGCCCGTGAAAAAGCTGCTTTGTTTGCAGCAGAGCAGTTGGGCTATACAGCGGCTGCAAATGATGAGTGGACTGTCACTTATCAATCAGACTCTTCCTTTTACGGCTATATGTCCCGTGAGAAACTTCTGGAGGACTACACCAAGAACAAACTGGATCGGCGTTATCCCTTTGATGTGTTTCAAGTTTCACTCCTTACTTCAGATACGTTGAATCTGAACCTTTCCGTTGATCTTAATATGTACACGGGAGAGGTTGTGGCCTTCGACCGCGAAGCACAATCAGCTTCTGCAAATTTGCAGAAGTATGGAATCAAGACAGCTGCTTCAAGTGAGAGCAACGATACTGAAATGTCTCTGGAGCAGAAGGAAAACCTGGCCCGCCCTTGGCTTAAAAAGTGGGAAGTTAATCCGTCTAAGCTGCAGATCGAACCGAACTCAAAAGCCTACGGACTTGTGTATACAGACAGCTCCGTTAAGGTGGGAGAGTCGCAGTTGCGCTATAGCTTCAACTTCGCAGAGGGTGAAGTCTCTTCTTATAAGGCCGGTTTCTCTGCCCCCAGCTGGCATACCTCTTATGTGGAAAAGCAGACCTCTCTCGCCACTAAGCTAACCCTGTTCGGCTACGGCCTGCCCACGTTGGCTCTCGGCATTTTAGCTTTGATCTACAGCATTTTACGAAGAGGACATACCTCATTTGCACGGGGTGCATTTCTAAGCTCCGTACATTTTGTAATCATGATGGTCAGCACCTATAATATGCTTCCCGTAACCTCTGATCAAAGCACTGAAGCCCGGGTATCCGCCATTATTATGTTTGTGGTCTACGCGCTTTACAGCTTGTTGATGTCTTCACTCCTGTACTTCTCTCTAGTCGGCGGCAACGGACTATGGCGTCAGGAGGAAGGACTTAATCCATGGCCCCGCGCCAAAGAACCGGGATACGGACAATATGTACTCGACAGCATCCGCGCCGGTTATATCTGGGCCTTCGTTCTGCTCGGTGTGCAGACGATCATGTTTATTATTTTATCGTACACACTGAACAACTGGTCCACTACAGATGCTTCCCAGTCTCCCTATAATATGAGATACGCTTGGCTTCTCCCGATTGTAGCTTGGCTTGCCGGTCTATCCGAGGAAGCCATCTATCGCTTTTTTGGGATTCGCATGCTGAAAAAGCTAGTTCGCAGCACCCTCGCTGCCTGCTTGATCACTTCACTTATTTGGGCTTTGGGACATACACTGTATCCTATCTATCCCGTTAGTTCCCGTCCGATCGAGCTTATGGTTATTGGACTCCTGTTCAGCTATATTTTTCTCCGCTACGGATTTATTGCCGTCATGTTCAGCCATGTCGTGTTTGACAGCATCCTGATGGGTGCTACGCTGATCTTTATGAAGGAGAGTATTAATATCGGTGCCGGGATCTTCGCGATCGCAATGCCGTTCCTAGTGGCCTACATTGTATACCGATTTAATCCACCACAGAAGCCAAAGCAGGCAGAGCCGTTTAATCTTAACTAACACAGGGGTGTTCCAAATGCTATATCTTATAGCTGCCGGGACACCCCTTGTTTATTTGAAGTAGGATCAGAGTTGGCGCTGATGAGGACGCTCCGCGAACGGAACGTTGTTACAATCGCTGTTGTCTCCAAGTTTCCTGATTTTAAACCGCATTGCGGTTGAAACTCGGAGACAAAGGCGAACGCTGCCGCTTTTCCACAATCGATCCGTTCTCTCCGCTGCTTTGAGCAGAATAAGTTTCTACAATCCTTCTAAGGTCTCAAAAAGAAATCGCCCTTATACCCCGGGCCAACTTTGCTTGCCCATGGATCTGGAAGAAGATATTGCAGAAAACCACCTCGTTGTTGGGACGTTTTGAATAATAAAGCTGGATTTCGCGAAAAATTTACTCAAGATTATAATAGATTGCAGCCCGGAACTGCTTGGGCATCAGCTGGAACTATGGCCTCATTTACTATAAAGCACACTGCAAATTTTTACCATGGGGCAACATATAAAGAGCTACCTCAGACTGTTAATGTTTCATACGATTATTAAAAAGAGATGTAAACATTAGCATCAAGTTTAGATTAAGGATAGCAACATTATTAGTTAAATATTATATTAAAAAAGGACCTCCCGGTTTTTATACGGCAGGTCCTTCCTATATTAATTCTTTGGTAGATGAACTCCGAACTCGAATTCTCCGGTAGAGAATTGTTTTTTGTCCGGGGTTATCCCCAGGGGTTGTCATGCTCTCCCGGCTACCTCCATCGTAAAATGGTCATTAATAAAGGCCAACCAGTAATCTCTGGTTGGCCTAATAATACGAAAGGGCTGTCTCCGTATGTAGAATATCTACTTAAGGGACAGCCCCTATTACTGTTGTTTCCCTACTCTGTTGTATACACCCCAAATTCAAAGATTGAATATCCATAAGGAGTATTGCGGGTGACGCCGTACATCCGCACATACCGTCCAGTACCTGACGCTGCAATAAGATCGGTCCTGCCTGCCTGCGGCAGACCCTCTTGACTGAATACAGCCGCATCCGTCCAACTGCTCTCGTCTTCAGGGGTGTCTGATACCTGAATTTTGTACGATTTGGCTGACGCTGTCTCCCACTTCAGCTTCACTGCGGTCAGAGTCTTGCTGCTGCCCAAATCCACATAAATCCATTGCGGATCACTCGCCGGTGATTCCCAACGCGTGCCTTCATTCCCATCCGTTGCCGCCGCTGCATTCCCGCTGGAGGCAACCGCCGTCTGATGTAGAGCCGCATTAGCCTCTGATAATCGGATGACGTCAATCCGATAGTTCTTCTTCAACTGAGCGCCTGGCTTGGAGACTGTGAAGGTAATTTCATTATGTCCAACCTGTAGATTCGTAGCATACACTTGCGGATCAGAGCCAGATGCAACCGCTCCGTAGACCGCCTCCATGACATTGTCCGGGGCTAGGGTTGGCGTAAAATCAAGGGTGGCATTCGAGTAATCCACTATTAGTGAATATGCCGCTGTATCCTGATTAAACTGCGGTGACAGTGCTCCCTGGCTCACAGTTAGACCTGTTAAACCATCAGCCTTTGTGAGCTTAACCAGACCCGCAAGAGCCTCAGTCAAGCTGGTAATGGAAGAGTTAACCTCCGTTTGAGTTGCGGCCGGTTTGGTATAAACCACATTTGCATTCGTAAGCACAGCGACCGCAGATAACCAAGATTCCTCTGTGTAGTCCGACTGAATCTTCGTACCTGCCGCGGCTATAATATCAGCCAACTCGCCTTTATAGGCCCGGAAATCCGAATCACCAGCATAAGGCTCCCCTTTGGCTTCAATCTCAAACAGGGAATATCCATATCTGGCTCCGCCAAAGGAAATCCGCTCTGTTCCCGTCAACCTAATGTACCTTGAGGTTACCTGTTCCGGAATTGATATCAGATCGACTGGCCCGCTGCCTGTAGTGGTGCTATAGACCCTTATCCAATTCGTCTTATCATTTGAGACCTCAAGACTGTATGCCGTAGCCCGGGAGCTCTCCCAATTCAATTGAAGAGAAGTGAGGTTATAACGGTCGCCAAGATCCACGGTAAGAGATTGCGGATCACTGTGCGCCGATTCCCAGCGAGTTGTCATATCTCCGTCTACTGCCGCTGTACCGTTACCTGAAGTTGCAGTAACCGTACGGCCTTTTGCCAGATTAAGTGGTGTCCGAATCATATGCACCGTATAAGCTTTCGGTACACGACCCGGTTGATTAATAATGAATGAAACCGGATTGTCCCCTTCTGCCAAAGCAACCGAATATAGGTTGCCCGTGTGAACTGCACCAGCAAACGACTCAATTTCGTTATCACCAGCCAATATCGGTGTTAGATCGATACTCGTGATACCTGCTGCCACTTTCACTGTATAGTCGGTAATTTCACTGTTAAATTCAGGCTCCAATCTTCCTGCACTTACGGTTACTCCCGTAAATCCGTCTGCCTGTTTCACCTGGATGAGGTCACCAGGTACTTTGACAGCCAACGGTACACTAACCGATGCGGATTGTTCTACGGCAGGAATCTCCGTGAAATAGACCTGATCCAGATGAACATCGTGAATACCTGCTGCAGTACCGATTTTACCGAGGTTAAAGTCAATACGGCTGTTCAAATTGGTTGTTCCTGTCATGGAGAAGTCGAAGCTATAATTCCTTGGCTGTGTAGTAAGAGATACGGATTCATACAAGGCGTAAGGGCTGTTTGTTATTGGATCATCAATGGTCAAACGCAACTTGCGATTAACGGTTGAACTTGCCACGAATGAAACCCTATAATTTTTCCCTTTGTACAGAGGCACGCCCAGTTGGCTTAATTGCGTACCCCAGAAGTCATCACCTTGTGCGGTAATTTCCAGTTTAGCTCCACCTTGTTCGGTGGACAAAACGGCTCCGTCTACATTCTGTACCCATAAATCCCAATCCTTAGTATCGTTGTCCAGACTTCCATTCTTAACGATACTTCGAGCTAAGGTAATACTGTCCAATCGGTAACCTTCCCCTGAGAGGATCAGAAGCTGAGTACCCGCTTTTAGATGAACAAGATCCGTTAGGGTCTTCCATTGGTCGACTCCACCTGTGTTCGGTAGATTTATCGTCCGTGTATCTTGACCTTGACCCATGAAGGTTAGTTTGGCCGTGTCGCTATTAGTAGCAATACGGTACGAAATTGCATAATCTCCCTCTGCAGGTATTACGGTGTTGTATTGAATCCAAGCCTCCGATTGACTCGGCGAGATCCAACCCTCACCCATCTCATAACCTAATGCATTAGCATAATCCTCAGCCTCCAACGTCTGGAATTGAGGTGCGTTATAGGTAATAAGCTTTACATCATCCACATAGATTTCGCCTGTATTCTGACCCAGATAAAAATTCAATACCGAATTGTTGTCAGTTGTTGCATCCATCGTGAATATAAATGTATATAACTTCATTTCACTGTTCAGTTGGAAACTTTTAAGGCCGGAATAGCTGGAATCAGGAGTTCCCTCCTTGAGGACATTTACATTCACATCCGCATCCGTTCCCGAAGCTCTTGCCTTAAAGGAAACCTGATATTGCTTGCCTTTAACCAGCGGAATTCCAATTTGGCTCAGCTTTACCGCCGTTTCACTGGATCCTCCATCGAGGATGGAAGCTTTAAATTCCCGATTCGACACTTCCGAACCCACGGATGAAGTAGCAGTGGCCGTACTATCGGTCGAGAAATTCCAAAAACCCATACGGTTCGTTCCTTGATCAAATTTGCCGTTGTAGATCAATCCGCCAGCTCCGCTCTCAGGCCGTGGAGTAGGTACATTAATGGTGGAAGCAGGTCCATTTCCCGGGTCTCTGTATTCAAGACCATCTTTGAGTTTATACACCTTCACGTAGTCCACCATCATGCGGCTCGGAACGATAGTTGTGTTATCCGGAGCTCCCGGCCAGTCCCCGCCCACCGCAACGTTCAGCTGTAAATAAAAGTCCTGATCAAAAGGTGCAGGCCATGTATAAGGTGCTGATTCACCGTCACGTTTTGTATACCAATCATTTTGTCTTTGAAAAAAGATTCCGTCTACATACCAGCGAATTTCCCCGGGTTCCCACTCTATAGAGAAAGTATGGTAGTCTTGCGAGAAGTCCATGGTTCCCGGCAGTTGGTAGCTGGAATTGCTGTATTTCCAAGGCAACCCGTAATGCAGGGTACCCCATGAAGTAGCCGGCTCACTACCGATCAATTCCATAATGTCAATTTCACCTGTGCCTGGCCAAGGACCGTACAAGTTGTAATCCGTTGGCATCATCCAGATCGCAGGCCATATCCCCTGCGACTTAGGCAGCTTGGCGCGGACTTCATATTTCCCGTAGGTCCAATCTCCTTTATTCTGTGAAAACAACTTGGCCGATGTATAATCCTGGCCCTGATATTTTTCCTTCCGCGCCTCGATAACAAGCGCTCCATTGCCGTCTTCCATCTTCTCAATCCGTGCATTCTCATTTCTGGAAGTATAATATTCTAACTCATGGTTGCCGAAGCCTCCGCCTTGATTCACGAAGTTCCACTTGGTGGTATCAATTTGATCACCGTTGAATTCATCATTCCAGGTCAGCTCCCAATCTTCCGGGTTCCGCCTTACTTCTCCGGGTTGCTCCTTCATGATATTAAAATGATAGACGGCACTAACCTTACCTTCCTCCGCTACCTCAAAAGAAACCTCATTCTTTCCAGTACGGACATTAGCCGTGTACATACCGTTCGTACCGGTTGCACCGCTTAATAACGACAAGGTATTGCCCGCTGCAAGCTTAGGCTCCAATACGACCGAAGTCACATCACTGCGGACTCCCAGCACATATTCATACTGCCCCTCTCTAAAAGCTGGTGTTAAAGCAGCCTGTAGATCATGACCCGCTCCGTCTGCAAAAGAGATACTTGATAATCCTGCTGCACGTTGGATAGAGACAAGTGCTGCTATCGCCGCCTTCAAATCAACTAAGGCCTGATCGATACCCAGTTTTGTGGAGGTACTCGCAAAGCTGATTTCTTTTGCCGTAATTAGTGCACTTTGGACATTGGACCATGTTGCCGGAGTATAATCCATTTCCTTCAATGCATAGACCTGCACAATAGCTGCATTGAGTTCGGTCTTATCCGCTATGGATGCTTTCAGTGCCGTCAGCTTCACATTATCAAAGAACACATTAACTGGCGCCTGAACACCGCTGCCAATGGTACCAAGCTCGAAACTGATCTTGCCTGCAGCAGAAGATTCAGCCTGCATGGTGAATGAATAGGTGTACGTCCGTGCTTCAGGTGTCAGGACATAGGAACGAAGTGTCGCCACATTCTTGGTACCATCCGTGATCAACACATTGATTTTCCGACTAACCGAAGCCCGTGCGTCAAAAGAGACAGTATAGACTGTTCCGCTAGTCAAAGCTAGACCTTCACGCTTGATCTCCACGCTGCCCGGGGAGCTGCCGATAGCCTGTAGACTTGCCCTCAACTCTCCGCCTACAGCCGTGAGTGTACCCGTAGAGGTACCTGTCTCATCATTGCCCCAGAACGCTTTCCATGCCCCCAAATCATTTGTGAAATGGCCGTCACCGATTAAATCGATGCGCTGCTCTTCTACCGGATTTCCGCTGGATCCGTCTCCCGGCACAGGATTACTACCACTTCCACCTGGAGATCCTCCACTACCGTTCGATCCCGCAGTCCCGTTTCCTTGTGAAAGAATCTTAACCTGCCCACTACTAACAGAGAGTGATTCTCCCTTCTGTATTGGACTGTTATTCAAAGTAACTCCGTCCCCACGAATATCAGCTTGGCCGATGGCACCGGAGACTGTGAGTTTGCTCTCCTTCCCGTTCGCTGTGACCTCCAATCGTTTCACAGTTGCCTGACTACCAATGGTTATATTAGAAGTTCCGTTCAAGGTTAGTTCATCTACACTTCCAGAGGTTATTTGAATAACAGATTGCCCTTTAAGATTAACCTTACCGAAGGTGCCTGAGAGGTTTGCAGTGACTCCACCCGCTATATAAGTCTCTCCTTTAACCTGGACGTTCTCCAAAGTCACGAGCCCTTTCCCCGCACGTTCAGTCAGGAATAAGTTAGCACCACTAACATGATCCTTCACGCTTACATTCGGAGCATTTATAACCATACTTCCAAGACCGGATTCCGATAGAAAAGATCCGTGCTCACTCACGTACAAACCAATCATTTTATCCAGCATGACGGCCATTTCAGCACGGGACAGCACCTTAGCAGGCCGTAGACTTCCATCGGCATAGCCTGAAAAATAGGCATTAGAGGCCATTACACTGATGGCTTCCCGCGCATACGCGGCCGTTGATGAGGAGTCTGTAAAGCTAGAAGCAGCATCGGATCCGCTCACAGCCCCCAACTGGAATATCCGAGTTAGCATAACGGCAGCATCCTGCCGAGTCACCAGATCATTCGGGTGCATCGAAGAATCCGGGAATCCCTGCATATAGCCTGCCGCAACGGCTTTACGCAAATCAGCTGCATACCAGGAACCCTCCGCCACGTCCGTCATCATAGTAGGATCACTCTTGGTAAATCCGAACAACCGATTCAGCATTGCGGCTAACTGTGCCCGCGTTAACGATTGTTCCGGATGAAAGGAACCCTCGGCATCTCCCTTAAAGATTCCTGCCTCTGTCCAGCGATCTATCGCCTTCCCGGCCCACTTTGTAGAAGAGCTGTTTGAAGCACCGCTGTTTAGGGTTTGTGCCATCGCCCCAATTCCTGATAATAGATTGACTACCAATATCGCAATCATAGCGATACTTATCTTTTGTCTCATGTATTCACTCTCCCTTTTTGTTTTATCATATTGGAAACGCTTTCTATTCAATAGATTGCAAAACAACGATTCGTTTCACAAATTAACGATGTTGGTTCAAAACAAAAAATCCGGCGTTAGCCGGATTCCAAGGGATTCTTTATTTTCCTTTAAGTGGATTTTATTCTGGGAAACCATATCCGAATTAGCGTTCCTTCACCAAGGGAACTTTGGATAAGCACACCAAACTCTCTGCCGTATTGAAGCTTAATTCGTTGATCTACATTCCGAATCCCATAGCCGATTCCTTTATCGGTCGGGTCCAGCACCAAATCAATAATTTCCTCCTTCATGCCAAGACCGTTGTCCTCCACTTCAAACCAGACATATCCACCCGCTGGATATGCACGAATGGTAATGGATATCTCATCATCATACCAGGCATGCTCTAAAGAATTTTCTACAAAAGGCTGCAGAATAAACTTTACGGTCTCACACATAAGAACGTCCGGATGAATCTCATAGGTCACATTGATTCGATTGGCATTTTTAATTCGCTGAATATCAAGATAGGATTCTACAATCTGAATCTCCTGTTCAATCGGAATGATAATGTCCCCTCGATGCAAGGTGAGCCTGTAGAAGCGAGCCAAGGAACGTATAACCTCATGCAGCTTATCAATTTCCCCCAGCTTGGCCATCCGGCTAATTGAGGAAAAGGTATTATACAAAAAATGCGGATTCATCTGTGAATGGAGCACCTGCAGCTCAGTTTCTTTTTTCTCCAAATTACTAATGTAGACCTCATCAATTAATCTCTGAATGGTTGAAGCCATATCGTTAAAAGCACTGCCAATCTCCGCAAATTCATCGTTCCCCTGAATCGGCATCCGCTTATGGAAATTCCCCTCCTTGAACGACTTGAGGGAAGCAATCAGCTTCAAGAATCGACGCGAGAAATAATGCGACATCAGTAAACTGATCAGGAACAGTACGACGAGACTCGAAACGCAAATCCAAATGGTGACATTACGAACCTGTTCAGAATTCTTTTTCAGCGACGAGTAAGGTACCCAGGCCACGATGCTTGCCGGCATATTCGTGATCGGTTGCTTAATTTGCATATAGGAATCAGGTTTCTTAATGTATCCCAAATTAGATTCAGAAATTAGGCCCGGATCTGTCTTGTTCCGTGAACTAGAGAACAGCAGCCGATCTTGGCTGTCCACAATGAAAAGAATGCTATCTTCCCCTAATTGACCGGAATCCACATCAGAAAAAATAAACTTCATGTTCGCCGTCATCTTAATCAAACCATTCAACTGCAGAGTATCGTAGTTGATCAATGGCCTCAGGTAAGAGATACTTCTGGTTGTTTCATCCGTATCCACCTGTTTCCATTCGTTAGACCCGTAGTGCAGGGACAGTGATTTATACCAGGACTTGGCCTGAATTCGCGAAGAGTGAAACAACGAATACTGACGTCCACCACTGACATTTTCTCCATCGTTATAATAGAATTCACTCACATTCGGGTTATCCACATATAGGGACAGCTTAACCTCCTGATTGGGCAGGCTTGCAGCACTTTCTAATCTCGGCAGGATGTATTGGGACATGATGCTATATTTCTCCCAACCCGAATGATACCCCGTCAAATAGCGTGACAACGTCTGATCTGCGTATATTCCATCTGAGCTTCTGGTAATATCCTTCAGGCGGTAATCCACATTGTTACCGATTTGCCGTACCGCAACCTCCAGGTTGCTTCTGGTATGTTCTTCTATGGAATGAACAGAAGAGACATAAGCGTACGTCCCGATGCTGATAATGGGGGTCAAGACCAGGAGAAGATAGGAAATAAGCAGCTTAAAGCCTAAAGGAATATAGGAGGAAGACATACGTCTCAACATTAAGATCAACTCTGCTTTCTGTAATCGGCTGCGGTTATATTGTAGTACTCACGGAACTGCCTGCTGAAATAGGCTATATTTTTATACCCGATCAGATCTGCTACTTCATAAATTTTATAATGATGCTGATCTAGCAGTGTGATTGCTTTTTCCATACGGATTCTAACCAGATACTCATTAAAGCTCTCTCTCATATGTTCCTTGAAAAGCACACCCAGATGATTCGGCGAATAAGCGAAATGGTTCGCTACCTCGCGCAAGGTAAGGTTCTCGGCCAGCCTTTCACGGATGAACGTTTCAATATCCTCCATCAAACGCCGGTTCTTATGCTGCTTCTTCATAAAGATGATCTCTGAGATCTGAAACAACGTATTGCGGAGCCATCTTTTAATATCATCTACTGTTTCAAGGCGATGAACGATATCCATTTGCTGGATCCCCCACCCAAGCAGACTCTCATAAGTTTCGTTCAGCGTACCCAAATACGCCTCTAGCCGGGTTGCGATATGGATCGAGAAATGGTAAACCTTAACCGAATGCTCAAAGACAGCTGCCACCTCAAACAGCTCGTCTATGCAGTCACAAATGCCCACCAATCTATAGTTAGCCATTGCCCCGAACATCGCTTCAAGGACGGTACTCATATCCTTAATGTCCTTGGTCATCCCCGGTTTGTTCATAATAGGCGGGATCACCCGGTTCTTGCCGATAAACATTTTACCGTTCATACAAGTCTTGGCCTGGGAAAAAGAAACCGACAGCTCTTCCAGAGAAGTAATCTCACTTCCATAGCTGACGGTTATAGTAAAAGAGGTTCGCTCCCTGACTTCTAAAACCATCCGCTCCAGATCTTTTTCCAAAAACTCAGTAGGCCCTGTATAAATAAGCCCTATTTGAGAGCGGTTCAACCTGCACCATTTCCCGAGAGCAGTATCCTCAATATGTATACCTATAAAGTCCATAAGTTCGTCCAGCTCACCGTTGCCTGCTTCTGGATTCTGCCCTATTCGGAGCAGGACATCGTCCGCCTCAACCAGCACGGCATGGGCACTGGAGAATACAAGATCCATAGGGTAACGTCCCAAAAAGGCACCCAGAGTCTCCCGGTCTATAGTCCCTTCCAGTAAATGCTGCAGTACATCATTTTTGATAAAGTGAAAAGAAGTCATCACACTGGTATCCTCTGTACGCTTGATGCGGTCATTCTCCAACTCGGCAACTGCCGTTCGAAGCACTGTGACGATCTCTTCATCATCAACCGGCTTCAAGATATAGCCATGAGCCTTCAAGTCTATCGCCTGCTTGGCATAATTAAAGTCCTGGTAGCCGCTGATAAAAACAGTTTTCAGCCCCGGGTTTTTCTCCATGGCTTTACGGGATAGCTCAATTCCGGAAATAACCGGCATCTTGATATCGGTGATCAGCAAGTCGATGTTATGATTCTCTATAAAGTGAAGAGCGGCAAGCGGTTTATTCTCGCTGCAAACGACCTCGATTCCCAGCTCGTTCCAAGGAATCAGGAGGCGAAGCCCTTCCAAATCGTAATCTTCATCATCTACAAGGACAGCTCTAAACATCGCATCCAGCGCTCCTTCATGAGGAAAAGAGGGTACGATTTACGTATCCCTCTTCTTCCAGCCAGTCCACTATAGACTAGCCTTTAATTTTTTTGAGATTATTTTGCCATACATCGGTCTTCCATTTAAGCACCTTGTCGTAACCCATTTTAACAGCTTCTTTATCTGCTTCTTCAATCAAACGATTTACCTCTTCATCACTTTTGGCGAAGATGATCTTAGGCACGACTTGCGCATACTGATCCTTCAGCCTTTGTAAAATAATTCCCTCTTCCGAATTCGGTGTCGGATCCAGATTGGAGAATTCAGTTACATTCTTGGACGTTTTGAAGGTGATATTCGCTTGACCCAATGTCGTCCAGTCCTGTGCTTCAGCTGGCAGTAATTTCTCACGTTGTGCTTTGGTCGCATCTACATACGAAGTATTGCCGTTCCAGTTGAATTCACCGATTTTCAATTCATCATATTTCTTCAGATCCCGATTGATATAGGCATCATTCGGAATCGGTACTCCATTTTCCACTGTATCATAGAATAGTCCTTGAGGTCCGAAGAAAATAACCTGCTGTCCTTCAGGGCTGGTAGCCCAATTCATATAAGAGAAAATGGCTTCCGGATCTTTGGCATTCGTAGTAATTACGTTTACATTCCAGCCCAGTGTATTGAAACCGGATGGATACACCTTGTTTTTGTCTACGCCGTCTTTATGCACCGGCCAGATAACTTCATAACCATCTTCGGGATCTTTGGCTTTCATTTGGTTATTCGCTTCGCGTCCGATTCCTTCAACTACAGAATCATAAGCCCCGAATACCGCGATTTTACCCGTTTTGAGCTTCTCGAGAACTTGATCGCGTGTTTGCGTAAGCAAATCCTGAGAGGTCAGCCCTTCGCGGAACAACCGGCTGGAATACAAGGCAGCTTCCTTAAAAGCAGGATCCTTGTAAACAGAGGTCAATTCCGAGCCGTTAGGAACACCAAAAATTTGGCCGGATCCAGGGGAGATAAAGCCCGGTGTACGGTCGTCTCCTGCACCGCTATAGAGCATTCCCATCATTTGTACATCTGCACCATCACGGGTTTCTCCGAAATCAATGGGTACGATATCAGGAAATTTTTCTTTTACAAGCTTCAAGTAGGCTTCTAGATCATCCCATGTTTCCAGTGCAGGAGAACCTAGTGTCTTATAAATCTTCTTCTCAATCAGATAGCCGGCATTACCGTTACCATTATCACCGTTGATATACCAGTTCGGGATTTGATACAACTTACCATCTCCACTGCGCAGCATATTCAGCGTTTCCTCACCTACTGCTTCAATGAATTCCGGGTATTTGTCAAGGTAAGGATCAAGAGCTACCAGCTTACCAGCCTTTTGCAGACGTTCAACATCTTTACCGCGGTCCATAACAATAACGTCCGGAAGTTCATTGGAGACGATCATCGAGTTTAGCTTTTGGGCAGCAGCACCATTTGACTGTACGGGAGTCAAAGTCACTTTGAGGTTCTCGGTGATCCATTGACCATGCGGTCTCTCCTCCCAAGTAGGCGCCGTATACCAGTCATAGTTAACGAACGTAGTGAAATGGACTGGCTTAACCTTTGCCGCTACACCCACTGCATCAACAGTTGAATCGCCCGGTGCTGCAGTGGCTTCACTTTGTACATTCGCATTTGTGTTTGCAGCTTCCTTGGTCGAATTGGGTGAATTGTTGTCATTACCCGAGCATGCCGCAAGAAGACTTGAAGCCAGCATTCCGGCTAACAATAGTTGTGAGACCTTGCTTGTCTTCATTCCTTGAACCCCTCTCTCTCATTACAATTAATATGTCATAAGTGGACGATACTCGCTACCGCCGCTGATAACCTGGTGTTATTCCTTCAATGAACCTACTAGCGCACCTTTAACGAAGTATTTTTGCAGAAACGGATAGATCATTAGAATCGGCAGTGTGGCAATCATCATTGTAGCCATTTGCAGCGCCTTAACAGTGACCGTATTTTGCACCATACTTTGCGCATATGTATTGAGATTCGTCATCAGGCTTGCCGTTGCACCCGCATTGATGATTTGCACCAGTAAGGTTTGCAGCGGAATGAGAGATTGATCGCTGATAAACACAGCCGGAGTGAACCAATCATTCCACAAGCCTACCGCTGTGAACAGACTGAGCGTCGCCAGCACCGGCCCGGAGATCGGAATGACGATTTTGAAGAATACACCGAAATTTGAGCAACCGTCTATTCGTGCCGATTCCTCGAGACCGTCAGGAAGCTCCGCGAAGAAAGTACGGAAGATGATCATGTTATAAACATTGATCATGCCGTTAATCAGTAGAAAGGTGAAGGTATTATAGAGATGCATATCGTAAATCAGGATAAAATAAGGGATAAGACCACCGCTGAAATACATGGTAACGATGCATAGAATCATATAAAACTTTTTGAACACAATACCCTTTTTGGACAGACCATAGGCAAATAGTGCGGTAAAAAACATGGAAAGCGCTGTGCCGAAGACCGTCCGCAAAATGGTAATGATGTAAGCGTGGAAAATATCATCTTCCTTAAATACGATCTTATAATTCTCCAATGTGAAATCACGCGCCCAGAAGGTAACCCCTCCGAGTGCTGTATCACTTCCGGTGTTAAACGAAATGACGAGCGAATTCCAAAACGGATAAAAGGTAACGAAGGCAAGCACCGCAAGCACTGCGTATATAATGGCCTGCATGAATTTATCGGAACGGCTGGCTTTCAAGGACAAGCCTCCTTTCTTTTTTGAGAGAAGGATGGGCTTACCATAGGCTGGCTTTGCCCATCCGGCGTGCGATGGTATTGGCAATATACAACAGAAGTACACTTAATACAGATTTGAGCAGCCCGGCTGCAGTTGCGTAAGAATAACGTTGATTCAGAATCCCCATTTGGTAGACATAAGTATCAACAGTCTGCGCATATGGAAGCAAAATGCCATTGTTCAGGTTTTTGGTAAGGAGCAGGATGTCCTCAAAGCCGGCATTCAGAATATTCCCCACACCAAGCAGCAGGAAAATGGTGATTACCGCCGACATGCTCGGTAACGTAATCGTAAAGATTTGTTTAAACCGGCTAGCACCGTCTATGGATGCCGCTTCGTATAAAGCAGGATCGATACCGGCAATTGCGGCTAAGTAGACAATGGAGCCAAATCCAATCTCTTTCCATACACCCACGGATACCAAGATACCCCAGAAATATTCGGGAATAGAAAGCCAGTTAATCGGTTCCTCAATCAAAGTGGACTTCATGAGCACTTCATTCACCGTTCCGTTGTCCACAGCCAGCATGGAGAAGACCAACCCTGAAACGACAACCCACGAGATAAAGTGCGGAATATAAGTAATCGTCTGCACTACACGCTTGAACAGCATATTTTTCACTTCATTCAGCAACAGCGCAAGAATAATCGGTGCGGGGAAACCGAAGGCAAGTTTCAGTAGACTGATGCACAGCGTATTCCTGACGATGCTCCAAAACTCCGGTGATTCGAAAAACATGCGAAAATGTAAAGTCCCTACCCACGGGCTGGCCTTAAATCCTTCAAACAGGTTGTATTCCTTAAAAGCCATCATTACGCCCCACATGGGAATGTAGCTAAAGATTAAGAGAAATGCAATGGCAGGAAGAATCATAAGTTGATAGTCCCACTGGCGGGCAAACTGGCTCCAAACTCCTTTTCCCTGGGGCTTGCTGCTCAAGGGCCGATAGGTCTTGGCCGGCAAACCCCCGGGTATCATTTCTTGTTTCATAGCATCACCATTTCTTTGATTTGATGCTATTATCTTATCTCTATAGCAATAGTGATCTCTACGAGAAGAATTAACGATTCATTTACAAAATCAACGGGGATTAATAAACCAATAATTCCCACAAAGAATAACCGTATGGTGTGCCACGTTCTGTTCCATTCACCTTCACATACCTTGCACTTACCGGCGTGAAGGTTAGGTCATCCAATTCACCGTTCCCGCTCGTAGTTGTGTAGACGGTAGTCCAGTTGGTGCCGTCTGTGGAGGTTTGGATCGTATACGACTTTGCGTACGCACCTTCCCAGTTCAGTTGGACACGGCTGACCGTTTGATTGGATCCAAGGTCCACTTGAATCCAATGGGGATCACTAAAAGCGGATTCCCAGCGTGTGCCCAGATCACCGTCCACCGCACCTGACGCAGGTTGCTTAGGACCTTCAGAGGCGGTTACCGTCTTATTCAGAGCTAAGTTTACGGATGGCCCCGCAGTTAGTGTCTGCTGTACAGCAGCATCCGTGTAGCCAGTAGCCGATAGAGTGATTTCATACGCCTTTGCAGTTGTGAACAGAGCAGGATTGAGTGTGATCTTACCGGCAGTCAAGGTATAATTCGCGCTGCTGACCGCCGTTCCGTCCACCTTTACCGTCTGAATTGCACTTCTCCACGCCGTATTGTCAAGAAAGCTTATTTCAATCGGCTGACCGAGGTTGTTTTGAGTAGAATCAGCGGTTAATGCAGGCGGCGAAAGCACAGCCGTTCCACTGCCGTATACCTCCATCTCCCATAACGAATAACCATATGGTGTGCCACGTAACGTACCATTCACCTTAACGTAACGCGCACTTACCGGTGTGAAGCTGAGATCGTCAATAGCCCCGTCTCCGGTTGTCGTAGTGTATGCCGTTGTCCAGTTGGTGCCGTTTGTGGAGGTTTGGATCGTATATGCCTTTCCATAGGCTCCCTCCCAATTCAGAACGACCCGGCTGACCGTTTGATTCGATCCGAGATCCACCTGAATAAACTGAGAATCCGTGAAAGCAGACTCCCAACGTGTTCCCGGATCTCCATCCACCGCTAACGAAGCAGCTTGCTTCGGAGCCTCCGAGGCCGTTACCGTCTTATTCAATGCTAAATTAGTGCCTGTTTCTCCACTTCCGCCATCACCAGTGGTAACTTTCGTTGGGTCCACTTTCACAAGCTTTTTGGCTGCAACCACTGCCGAACCTGTTACACCCGCAGCATTGCGGAAAGTAACTGTAATTGCCGCATCAGTAGGGTTCCATATCATTGCCCGGTAAACGGAGCCCTTCTTGTACACCGTCGAGCTATAGCCGTCCGAAGCCCAAATATCCGTGGTGCGCTGTCCCAAAGAGGCCATGCTGTGCACGAACCAATACGTATTGAATAATTCGTTCTGCTGCACTACGGTAGGATTCCACTTATCCAATACAGCCTGCGGATCGAATAGAGCCTGAATTGGCCAGACAATATGGTACCAATCCTGTTCAGGCCCGCCGTTATCCGCTACGAAGCCGTTGTACAATGCAGCTGCTTTTGTTGTATCAAACCCGTAGCTCGTCAAATACTCTGCCGTAGGCAGCCAATGAATACCATACACGAATACCGGATTGCCATTGAAGAAAGTTCCAAAGAAGTTCGAGCTACCATAGACCTGGCCTGCGGTCTTATGGGTATAGCTTGGTAGCCAGTTATCCTGATCATAGTTGAACCAGTACTGCTGGATGGCTCTAAGTTCAGTAGTGAAGCCCATAATGGAAGTATCCCGATAGGAGGTGTTCCCGGTCAAAGTGCTCCACATATATTGACCTACCCAGCCAAATAGCGATTCACCTGCTGCTTCTTGATTGTTGCCGCTGTCATTATCCGCATATCCGCCCGCCCATGAATGTCCTTCATAGGGATCGAAGTTGCGGAGGAATGGATACTGTGAATCGGTCTTCGAAGGATTGGCATAATCCCTAACTAACTGATCCACCATACCGCTGTATTTGTTCTTGAAATCATCATCATAGGATGCGAGAACCGCTGATGCGAATACATAGTAACCATAAGTAAAGTGATGATCTGTAATTCCGGAGTTTGCTCCGAATTCGCTGTTCTTGTAGATCAGCGTTCCCCAGTCGGAATTATAATCGAAATAATAATCGGTTTCCCCCGGAGTATAGGTATACCAGTCCGAGAGGATGGTTTTCATTCTGGACAGGAATAGATTTTTATAGCTTTCATTGCCGATTTGATCTGCAATCAATACGCCCATCGCCAGCGGATGCAGCTTCTTCCCCTGCCAGTAGGCGTCAGCCTTCATCAGATCTGTCGAAGTGTCCGTATCCAGCTTTGCCAAATACTCAATCAACGTTTGGCGGGAGTAGGATGAATCACCGGGTTCAGTAAATTGAGGAACGATGCCATAAAACTTATCGACCGTTGTAAAGGAATTCCCTTCACTTATTTTCATGGTGCCACGTATGGATGGAAAAGAGTGCGCAGTCAGTGGAGTCGTCGTAATTTTCCATTGATGCGGCAACTGTGCCATAAGGGTCGTATTCGGAAAACCTGCACGTTTAAGTTCAGTGGTTACATTAAAGCTTGTCGTCACATTGGATGAGGCTTCATTAAAGGTATAAGCCACTTTCGTATCTGTGATAAAAGCATAACCGTGCTGATAAAAGTAATTCAGGTTCGCTGCTGCTGGAAGTGCAGCTAGTGATAAATAGTTCTGTCCTCCCCCAAGTTGGATTTTGAGCTTGGAGCCCACTTTCTTGAAGGTGGTGCCGGACGGAGCAAACAGGCCATAGGATCTAGTAACCATGGTGGGCGTTGGAGCTCCATTTGAATTCGTTACTTCAATGCCGATATGATCGGCTGTAATCGTCGAGCCGTCTGCTGTCAGAACTGTATTGTTACTATCATCAAAAAATCTGGCTGTGGCGGGTAAATACACTTCAGGACTGGTTGGATCGCTGAACTGCGAGAAGAGATACGGAGAACCCTTAGTAAATGTCGTCTTCATCTTCTCGGTCGCTCCATCACTTAAGACGGCAACAGCAGACCAATCCCCGTATCCGGTAATCCGATTAGACATGCTGGAGGTGTTAATATTACTTGCCATCAGGAACAAGTCGGAACTTCCTCCCGCTTCCTGCGCCTTGCCGTCAGCACTTAAATAACCGGCGCCGGGATTTAGAACTCCTAGTCCCTGTTTGGTATATTTCGATTTAAGCGGAAGCGATATAATTCCGTTTCCTAATTTATTGATCATAATGGATTGCCACCAATCGTTCGAAGGCAGTGGCGTAGTTAATGAATCTGATTTATACAGCGGATATTTAGGCTGTGGAACTGATAGATCATTTGCAGCGTAGCTGCCTTGGCCTACAGCTACAGTAGAAAGTACAGGGAGATTAGGGATGCTGTAGGACGGCTTAGCATCGCCTGTTACATAATCGTAGGCTTGAATCTCAAAGATGGAATAGCCGAAGGAAGTTGCTCTGCTGATGCCGTTCATCCGTAAATATCGACCGGTTGCGTATACGGGAAGGTTAAGCGTACCTCCTTCACCATGGAGTTCCCTGTAAACAGTTGTCCAAGCTGTGCCGTCATTGGATACCTGAATATCATAGGTTCTTCCTGCAGCAGCTTCCCATTGAATCACAATCCGGCCCAGCGTTCGGACACTTCCGAGGTCAACTCTGATCCACTGATTGTCTGTTGGATTCGAGGACCAGCGTGTCGTTGGGTTGCCGTCAACGGCTAGCTGCGGCACCGTGGAGCCTACCGGTAAATAATCAGATTGCTCGTAGGATGAAGCCGCAACCGGCCGATTCAGTGCAACATTCGGTCCGAGTACAACGGGTGGCGGATTCACGCCTCCTGTTCCGTATACTTCGAACTCAAAGAGTGAAATGCCGTATTGGGACAAATTCCGTACCGTAGAATATAACCTTATATATCTTCCTGTTCCGCTGAGAGTAATGTCATCTACACCACCATCTCCTGCAGCTGTCGTATAAATGTCCGTCCAATTCAATTCATTGTCAGATGTCTGGATTTTGTAGGACTTGGAATAGGCACCCTCCCAACGGAGTACAACGCGGTCTACTGCAGCAGAGGCTCCTAAGTCTACATAGAACCAGTTGGGGTCTGATCCCCAAGCACTGCTCCAGCGGGATGTTGTGTTGCCGTCTACCGCCAAATCAGGTGTGTTGTTGCCCTCAGAACCTGATGCATAGGCGGGCCGATCCATAGAAAGCAGATAGGAGCTTGCTGCATTTACCCGGCTAATGGGTGTAATCTGTACCAGACAAATCAGCATCGTAAAAATTACAAAAACAATGAAAACCCTAGCTAACTCTTTACTTTTGTTCATCCTTGAATGTGTCATTTACCTTAATCCTCCTTTAGATTCTTAACGCTAAAAGCCTTAAAAACGCCTGAAAACAGCGCTTTCATAATGGCATTCCTTAGATTAACTTTTTATGTATCCACTTACAATTAGACAAATCAACGATTTCATGCAGGAATAAACGAACTTCGAACTTCTCTTAAGCTGCTCTTCAGTTCAGACCGACTAATCTGCTGCTGCACTATCCCACTTCTCAAGTGCTCTACTCCATCTCACCAAACTTCCGCTCTTTCCCACCCACCAATTTTTGCAATGATCCCCAACTCAAAAAAAGCCAACCGTAAGGGTTGGCCATCTATAGTACTAAAGAGTATGAGTCATAACCTGATCACACCGGCTCCTCATCCTTCAATGCCTCAAGAATTTGCCGAGCCAGCTTGTCACCGATGGAAAGAGGACGGAAATCCTCAATTCCGGCTTCTTTAATTTTTTTGAGGGAGCCGAAATGCTTAAGCAGCAGCTTACGCCGCTTCTCTCCAATTCCGGGTATAGAGTCCAGCTTGGATGTAATCATGGACTTCCCACGCTGCTCCCGATGAAAGGTAATAGCAAATCTGTGAACTTCATCCTGAATGCGCTGCAGCAGATAGAACTCCTGACTGTCTCGCGCCAGTACTACCGGCTCCGGGGGATCGCCTACCAGAAGCTGAGCCGTCTTATGCTTAACATCCTTGACGAGGCCGCAAACCGGAATAAACAGCCCCAGTTCATTCTCCAAGATATCAATTGCTGCAGAAATCTGTCCTTTTCCTCCGTCGACTACAATGAGATCCGGCATTGGCAAATCCTCTTTCAACACCCGTTCATAGCGGCGGCGAATGACTTCTCGCATCGTCTCATAATCATCAGGTCCTTTTACAGTTCGGACCTTATATTTACGATATTCTTTCCTTGCTGGCTTACCATCTATAAATACAACCATGGCTGATACAGGATTCGTTCCCTGAATGTTCGAGTTATCGAACGCTTCAATTCGACTTAGCGATTCAAGTCCAAGGCTCTGCCCAAGTCCAAGTGCAGCCCCGGAAGTGCGTTCCTCATCCCGTTCAATAAGTCTGAATTTCTCATCCAGAGCCACACGCCCATTCTGACAAGCCATCCCCACCATTTGCTTCTTGAGCCCGCGCTGAGGAACAAGAACCTTAACCCCAAGCCATTCCTGTAAGGCCGCTGCACCGCCGAATGCATCCACGATTCCGGCAGCGGCGGCTTTTTCTGCCGCAGCCGCACGTTCGGCGGCCTCCTCCGGTGATTCCTGCAGTTCTTCCGTACCTATAGCATCTTTTATCGAAACGTTCACTTCTACTTTTTCATCAGCCTTCAGTTCATTCACTAATCCGCTTTCGGGCAGGAAGTCTGGCAGCAATATCTCCTGCGGCACCGCTGGATTGTCGCTATAATACTGGGTTACATAAGACATAAAATCACTGTAAGCCTCTCCATAGAAAGGAAAGGCGGAGGAGTGGCGTTGAATCATTTTCCCCTGTCTCATATAGAGAATTTGCACACACATCCAGCCCTTGTCCACCGCATAGCCGAATACATCACGATCCTTCGTATCAGGCGTGTTGATGTTCTGCTTCTCCATCAAGGCTTCAATATGGAGAATTTGATCCCGCAGCTCTTTTGCCCGTTCGAAATAAAGTTCTTCTGCCGCTTCCTGCATTTTCTTCTGCAGATCCTTCTTAATCGCGTCATGACCACCGCTTAGAAAGGCAGCTATACTCTGGGTGATTTCCTCATACGAAGATTTAGGAACCTTCTTCTCACAGGGAGCCAGACATTGCCCCATATGATAATAAAGGCATACCTCCTTCGGCATAACCCCGCATTTGCGGAGTGGATACATCCGGTCAAGCAGCTTCTTAGTCTGGTGAGCCGCATAGGCATTCGGATACGGGCCGAAATACTTTGCTTTATCCTTAATCACACGGCGCGTTACTTCCAGGCGCGGATGTGCTTCATTCGTTATTTTAATATAAGGAAATGTCTTATCATCCTTCAACTGCACGTTATAGCGCGGCATATGCTTCTTAATCAGGTTGCATTCAAGAATAAGTGCTTCCATATTGCTGGCTGTAACGATGTATTCAAAATCACGGATATCAGCGACAAGCCGCTGAGTTTTACCATTATGGCTGCCCGTAAAATAGGAACGGACCCGGTTCTTGAGCACCTTGGCTTTGCCTACATATATAATAGTGCCTTCTTCATTCTTCATCAGATAACATCCGGCCAAATCGGGCAAAAGTGCCAGCTTATTGCGGATATTGTCCATATAGTCCAATTGATTCCCCTCCTAGACCAGCGGATCCCCCTGTGTATCACTCTTCACTCAAGTGATAGCGCACAAAGCGCCTTCGGAAGGAACCGAAGGCGCTTGTGTGACTGGGTCGAAGACCCGAACAGTAGCTTGACAATTATTGGTGTTTAGCGATGATATTCTTCAAGGATTCTTTGGAGTTCAGTCCCACTACTTTATCAACGGGTTGACCGTCTTTAAAGAAGATAAGTGTAGGAATACTCATAACGCCGAAGCGGGATGCCGTTTCCGGATTCTCATCCACATTCAACTTTGCAATTTTCACATCGTCTCCAAGATCTGCGGACAACTCTTCCAGGATCGGAGCAAGCATCTTACAAGGGCCGCACCATGGAGCCCAGAAATCAACTACTACAGTACCTTGACCTTCCACATCGTTGCTGAAGGATTGATCAGACACGTTCACAATAGCCATGATAGTGTTCCTCCTTAAGTTTTGCGAAGCAGTTTCGACAATCTAAGTGTTAGCTTATGTCCGTCGTTTGCTTCGTAATTGTAGTGTATAAAATGTTTCATGTAATATGATAACCAATTTACCATTTACCGACACGCTTTCAGTATAACATATTTTATTCGCATATGTGAAATATCACATACAATTATTTTGTACACCATCTATCTCATCCCGGATCAGGAATTCCTTTACAACCTCTGCCTGATTTCGGTATACTTGAGGAAAGCGCATTAATTGTCAATGACTTAATTCACACATGTGAAATACACCTTAATAATGCAGGGAATTGTACCTGCAAGGAGGCAGAAACTATGGATGTCAACCCACGCGCAAGCGACCCTCGGGAGCACATTAATGAAGAGCCACGTAACGACTTAGGTGATTTGATGAACGGATTTTTCGGCATGACTGCTTTTATGTCGGTGTTATTTTTCGGAATGGTCATTGTTAAATTTATTTTTTTGGAGTAGAACAACGAAAATCCGATTCTTCCCCACGAAGAAATCGGATTTTTGCTGTTTATATATTTTATAATTTCAATTTCTTATCGGTTCCCCCGCTGGTTATCCCCATGCAACGGCATTACATCTACAAAAGGAGCAATCCGGTCCATCAATCGTTGACCTTTATATTGTTCTTCCCCATCCTTACTGGTAAAGCTTAAGTGCTTCTCCAGTCCATCAAGCGGATAATTTGAGGTATAGAAGGTTGGCTTGCGGTTCATGCGATAGTTCAAGATAGCCCCAAGCACATGATCACGGGCCCAAGGATTCAGGTTCTCAGCGCCAATATCATCAAAAATAAGCAAATCACAGTTTTTCATCGTATCCACAGTTTCTTTCAGCTTCTGCCCGTCCATCATTATAGATTTCAAATCCTCTACAAAGTCCGGCATATATACAATTACACCGCTATAACCGGCAACCGCAAGCTCATGCAGGAGATAACACATCAAGAAGGTTTTACCCGTTCCAAAAGAGCCGAACATATACAGCCCATGGGGAGATAATCCATTCTCCTTGGTATTCTCTATATACCGGAACAGCTGATTGACGGCTGGTGCCCGGCGTGGGTCTTTACCCATAATATCAATCTCATCATAACCTTCATTCAATACCCTCTCATCCACGTAAAAGCTGCGAATCCGCTTGCGGATGTTGTCCTGGGTATCTTTAGCCACCTGAAGACGGCAAGCCGTCTTCCGTTCGTACAGCTCAGGTGTGCCGCTCACCGTCTCAACCGTCAGCTTACTGAAGTGACCTTGAAAATCATTCGGACATTTTTCAAGTCCGGGACAGTTGGCGCAATTACGGCTTTCCTCCACATATTGATAGAGGCGGCTTAAATGAAGACGCAACCGCGTGTCGTCCAGCTCCGGATGCTCAGCCTGCAGCTGTTTCACCAAAGGGTTATTAAGAAGCCTTTGCTCCAGATCACGGGAGCGCTGACGCAGAGCAGGATTGTTCATCGAACGTAACACTTCACCCATAGACTCCATTATTCCACCTCCTTTTCTTAGGTTGCATCAGGGACACCTTTCTTTTTGCCAGCCTTAATTTCAGCGGCCTTCTTCATCATCACTGCGAATTCTTCAGCCGATACAGCACCGGCTTGTCCATCATCCACAGCAATCTGAATTTCCGGCTTACCCGAGCGGCCTCCGTTCTTAGGATAGGAACGCGGACGGGCGGCTGTTTTATCAGCGGACCCTGCGGCCCCTTTACCTTTTACCTTCGATTGATCCCGGATGTAACGCACCGCTTTCTCATATGTATTGACCTGCTTAACCAACATATTGGAAGCGATCGCCTCTACAAAATTACGATTCATACGCTGATCTCCACCTGAAGCAACCATAGTCATCAAATAATGTATAAGTACATTAATGACTTCGCCGGACAGCTTATAGTTCAGATCAATCTTTTCAAACATATCCATCAACTGCCCGGGAACCGCCCCTGGAAAAAAAGTCTGAAGCAGGCGTGTATACGGTTCATTCCGCAGCATCATATTATATTGGTGAACATCACACTTGGATAAAAATTGCGGGGGCACGTCAACGTAATATTCCATCTCTACAGATTGCTCCGGAGAAACCATAGGTTCTTCTTTATCTTCAACGGAATTGGCACGGATCGAAATCACCTTGGCGGCATCAATTTCACGTTTTTCCTGACGTTTCATGTCCTGGCGGAAATGCTGACTGGCTTTGTGCTGCAGCTCATCCAGAAGGACTTCCCCAGCCGGCGAGAATATTCCATCCTCATCAAGCAACCTGCAAATATCCTGCGGGCTCAATTTATATTTACGTGCTACATAATTAATAACACCCATTTGGTTATGATCAAATCGCAGCTTCTCCACATGCATCCGGTTCACGGATTCACGGGGGAACCGCAGAATAATATCACTGTACCCTATAGCCGGTTCCCCAGCCTCACGCAGACCTGGTTGGCGGCTGGTAGCCACTTCAGCTAATGCCTGCTCCAGTTCATAATCAATTACATGTGTATTCAATTGAAAAATATCATAAAAGGGCAGGGATATATTTTCTTTGCCGATGGATCTATGACTCCATTCCTCCGGCTCACGGTTCCAAAACTGCTCCCGCAGCGATAAGACTGCAAACTTGCCGATCTTGTCCCGTAAAAGGAGGGTTAAATGCTGTGTTGCAAAAAAATCAGCCGGCGACAGCGGCGGCATCAGTTCATATTCGTACATATAATCATCGGTTTCCTGCACATAGATACGACAGGTCTGTAGCAGCCCCACCGCTTCCAGCTTGGAAGCCTGCTCAATTAGATTCTTGCGGCCTTTCTCATTCGGCTCAATGCCTAAAGTCATAAACAGGCGGCGCTGCTGCTCCACCCCAGAATATCCGATGCTTTCTGCCGGAACATGCTCAAATAACAGACGGTAAAGACTGGTAGCGATTGCTCCCACCATGGGCTGATATACGGAACCCAACATACGCACATCAATAGCACTAAGACCGAATTCGCGGGAAACGCAGTACCGATGATGTTCGGTAAAATGATGTAAATTGCTCATATGCATCTGCGGATACCTCCCCCTTGTTTTCACGAATTCATGTAGATTTCTATTCTATCATAAAATGACGGAGCGGAAATGTGGAAAAAAGTCCAATTTCGACTCTTTCCGTCATTTTAACAACCACTGCTTCCAGCTATCTCTACTTAACGTTGATTTAGCTATGAAGAGACTGTTACGCCATTCAATAAGTACGGACTGTTTCTCAAAGAAATCAAAAAACGACCTCCAGTTACGAAGGTCGAAGTTTTCGAAGCAAATGTATTAAAACATTTTGTAGCCGCCGATACGCAGCTTGTGAATCGTCCAACCACTAAGCACCGAACCTGCAAGTCCGAAAACACCTGTAATATAATCCACCAAATGGAAAGATGACAGATGCTCCCAGAGAGTCATTGCACTTCGATCCCATATAGAGTAAACCACCACCGGTAAGATAACTAGGACGAACAAATATGCGGGAAACCAAGTAGTCTTCATTAACATGTTAAGGATAAAGCCAATACCGAACATCATAACAAAGAATAGAACGGCCAGAACAAATACAGGAATAAATCCCATCTACCGACTTCACCCCTCTCTGTGAGAAAACGCACACATATCACAAGCTAGTAGTAAGTTTACTAGAAAATTTATTTCGAAGCAATGAACATTTATCAAAATGAAGGCTGTCTTCGTTTGCTCTTGACAACTCGCATGAGATACAATGCTTATAGGATAAATGGGTTCATACATAGGCTTATGCTTCGTAAAACTAAGCGTATGCTTTCGAAGCCAGTTTTACTACGGAGCAACCCTTCGGGGCTCATGCTTCGTAAAACTTTTAAGGAGTGAGAACATGAACGAAGCCGCTTTGACACTGGAAGGCTGGTACGCCTTACATGATTTCCGCTCTCTGAATTGGACTGCCTGGACGGCGGCCGATGATGAAGAGCGCGCCGTTGCTATGGATGAGCTAAATGCTTTTATACAAGAGTGGAGCCCGGTTGAGGAAGCCAAGGTAGGCAGTTCCACCATGTACTCTATCGTGGGTCAGAAAGCTGATTTTGTAATGATGCATCTGCGCGAAAGCCTGGAAGAGCTCAATAAACTTGAGACCGCATTCAACAAAACAGCCTTTGCCCGTTTTACACTTAAAGCTTATTCATATGTAAGTATTGTAGAACTTAGCAACTATGCAGCTGGTGGCGGTGACGGTGGAGACCCGCTGCAGAATCCGCATGTCATTGCCCGCCTGAAGCCTGTTTTGCCGAAAGCAAATCATATTTGCTTCTACCCAATGAATAAAAAACGTGAGCTCGCCGACAACTGGTATATGCTTGATATGGCCAAACGGCGCGAGCTTATGCACTCACACGGCCTAATTGGTCGCGGTTATGCCGGTAAAGTTAAACAAATCATCAGCGGCTCCGTAGGCTTAGATGATTGGGAGTGGGGAGTGACCCTATTCGCCGAGGACGCCCTTCAGTTTAAAAAGCTTGTATACGAAATGCGCTTTGACGAGGTTAGTGCACGCTATGGAGAATTCGGACCCTTTTATGTCGGTAATCTGCTGACACCGGAGTCTTTTGAAGAAATGCTGAAGCTGTAATTCACGACGCCGGTTCCCGAAGTATGGGGTACCGGCGTTTTACTTTGTTAAGTTGGAGAACCGAAAGCTGATACACCGTCCAATCGACACTAAATCCTGCACTTTGTACAACAATTCAGCTTCCAACCTCTGATTTCTCACCGATTCCTGCACATTCTACAACAATTCAGCTCATACTGACCTGATGAGAACCCAAATCCTGCACTTTGTACAACAATTCGGCTCATACTGCCCCGGTGAGAACCCAAATCCTGCACTTTGTACAATAATTCAGCTTATACTGACCTGATGAGAACCCAAATTCTGCACATTCTGCAACAATTTAGCTCATACTGCCCTGGTGAGACCTAAATCCTGCACAATGTACATCATTTCAGCTCGTTGTACCCCAAAAATGGTCCCCCAGAAATACAGCAAGGGTGTCCCAGCAGCCATAGCTTGCCTGTGGGACACCCTTGTTAACATACATCTTAGAAATCTTCGTCCTAGTCCGTACCTAGTCCGTACCTAGTCCTAGTCCTCGTCCTCAATACTATCTTCATTCTTCAGGCTTTCCAGATATTCAGCCGTCGCCCGATCTCGAGCCCGCCCTTTATCCTTCAGCCTTTCGATAGCCGGAAGTATAAGAAGATCAATTTCCTTTTGTACCGTGTAAGCCAAGTCGTAGCGGTTCTGATCCTCCAAGAAGGATCCCACTTCGATCAGGCCGTTATACCGATCCAGCTCATCCCTCGTTAGCAATCCACGAACTTGAACGCTGCAATGACGCATCCTATAGGAATCTGCCTTTTTTCAGTACTAACGGAATTCCGCCAATAATGAACAAGTAGCGCATATCGACAACTTTCTTTAATTGAGCTGCAGTCCAACCCTTATAAGTCTTATCTCCAACGACAGCAATGCCTTGACCTTTGCCAAGTGAAGCAACCGTTCCCTTATTGCTGAAGGAGAATTTCTTCGGCTGCTGATTTCGGATAGAAGCTACAAGATTGTGCGCGCAGCATTCTCCCTGCTGCATCGCGATTTGTGCGGTTGGCGGATAAGGGCGTCCTTCCGGATTAATCATCAATGAGCCATCACCGATGATGAAGATATTCTCATGTCCTGGCGCATGCAGATATTCATCCACTTTCACCCGACCTCGCATAGCTTCAAAACCTGCTGCCTCGATAAGCCGATTGCCACGGATACCGCCCGTCCAGACGATAGTGGAAGCCTTGATTTCTTCACCGGTTGCCAGAATAACTCCACCCGGCAGACATTCCTTGATGGCTACTCCCATCTTGAAGGTAACGCCTTTCTTTGTAAGTACGTTCATCGCATGCTCAACCAGTTCCGGTGCAAAACCCGGCAGCGCTGTTGGTGCAGCTTCTATGTTATAAATGTTAACTAGACTAGGATCTACATCAAATTCCTTACAGAGACCCGGAATCCGGTCTGCCAATTCCGCAACGAACTCAATCCCGCTAAAGCCGGCGCCGCCGACTACAAAATTGATATGTTCCTGGGCATTGTTTTCGTTCTTGTACTTGGCGAATTGGTATTCGATATGCTCACGAATCAGACGAACCGAGTTGATACTGCGAATCGTCAATGCATACTTATCCAGTCCTGGGATACCGAAAGTCTCAGGTACACCACCAAGGGCGATAACTAGATAATCGTAGGAAAGTGTTCCATCTTCTAAAATAACCTTTTTCTGCTGAGTACGGATTTCCTGTACCGATGATTTAACCAAATCAATTTTGAATTCATCAATTAATTTGGAGATAGATACCCGCGTGTGCTCGATGCTATCCGTTCCCGCAGCAGGCATATGCAAATGGGTTGTAAAATAGTGATACTCATGGCGGTTAACCAGCGTAACGTCCGCTTCATTATAATTCAGTGCTTTTTGTAAACGTTGGGCGGTCAAAATTCCTCCATATCCCGCGCCTAAGATTACAATTTTGGGAATACTGCTCATGTTCCGGCTCCTTCCAACAAGTGAATCTGTCTATGTGTTATTTTTTGTAAATCTTTTTGTGAATTTATACACTTAACCTTAGAATAAATTCCAATAAAACTTAAGGTAATTTGAAAATAATCATATACATTGTAAACCTTAGGCCACTTTTAATCAAATATATTGATATAAAAAATACTGATAATTTCTGGTATCGCAAACTCTTTGCAGGGCGGTGTTACTATGTTTATAATAAGTAGGTAATCCAGTATGGCAAATTGAATATATCAACTCGGAGGTGTAGATTCTGTGACATTAGAGCAACCCGGTATTCCTATGAGCGACCTGCTTATTATAGGCGGTGGTCCGGCTGGTATGTTTGCAGCCTTTTACGGCGGAATGCGTCAGGCGTCCGTAACACTCATTGAAAGTATGCCCCAACTCGGAGGACAACTTGCTGCTCTCTATCCGGAGAAATATATCTATGATGTAGCAGGCTTCCCAAAAATAACCGGTCAAGAACTGGTAGATAACCTTTCACGTCAAATGGGTCTGTTCCAATCTGACATTAGGCTTGAAGAAAAAGTCGTATCTGTCGAGAAAAGGGACGAACGCCATTTTGTCGTTACAACAGATAAGGCCGAATATCACTCCAAGGCGATCATTATTACTGCGGGTGTTGGCGCATTTGAGCCACGCCGATTGGATTTGCCTGAAGCCGGTCGCTTCGAGAAAGCCAATTTACATTATTTTGTAAGCGATCTAAATGCGTTTAAAGATAAAAAGGTCTTGATTAGCGGCGGCGGAGATTCGGCAGTCGATTGGGCACTTATGCTGGAGCCGATTGCTGAACAAGTCACATTGATTCATCGCCGTGACAAATTCCGTGCCCATGAGCATAGTGTCGAGAACCTTATGGCTTCAAAAGTAAATGTGATTACACCTTCGGAAATTACCGAGCTGCATGGTGATGAATTTATTACAAAGGTAACCCTTTCTCATATCAAAACCAAAGAAACACAAGAAATTGATGTGGACAGTGTTATCGTCAATTTTGGATTCGTTTCCTCACTCGGACCTATTGCTGAATGGGGAATTAACATTGAAAGCAACTCTATTGTGGTTGATTCCCGCATGGAGACGAACATCCCGGGGATATATGCTGCAGGTGATATTACTACATATCCAGGTAAACTTAAGCTCATTGCCGTCGGATTTGGCGAAGCGCCTACTGCAGTTAATAATGCCAAGGTTTATATTGATCCCGAAGCTAAGCTATCTCCCGGCCACAGCAGCAATATGAAGCTTTAAGCTTTAATACAAAGGTTGTTTACAAAAATAAAAGGGTATCCCAACGGGCTTATGAAATGACAACCCGTCAGGATACCCTATTTTGTACATGCAGCGGTTTAATTTATGTAGTTAACACGAGGTTAACCTAATGTATATCAATGAAGTACCGCGTGGATTGGAGAGTGTAAGTTCCGTTTGCGAATTTCAACGAGTAAGAGCGCGATGAAATCATGCTCAAGTTGCAGTTCTATCGCTCTATGGTAAGAGTCTAGAAGCATCTCATCTGATAATTCAACCATAACGTTCACCTACCTTTCCTTTATTTGGATCTGAGTCTATCATATCAAACTATTAAATTTCGAACAAGCGTTCTCATTATCCACAAGCGTTTGTGGAAATCCTGTGTATAATATGTTAGTAAGCCCTATTAACGCTATCGCAGCACAGTGTAATATGGGGATAATAGTTATACACAGGATTGAACCTTAAGATTTACTTCAAAATAGTTCTTAATATAGCCACATAATTTCCCATTTCCCAAGTCATATTTAACTAAATAGTATAATATTTATACACCAGAATTTTACATGACTAAACGATTCTATAACACTACTACTACTATCGTCAATTCTTAAAAATTGCTTAATTATTGCGGTCTGGTATTTACCTCCAGTATCCAGATTTTCCCCCTATAATCTACAGCATAATCAAAACCCAGCTCTCCTACTCCCGGAAAGTGCCGCTCCATTAAATGAATACAGACTAGGGTTAGACGGCGCATTTCTGCCTTTTTAGCTGATGTATTAACCTTGGGCAGGGATTTCCTGAGTCCTTCACGACAACTAAGCATAGTTCCACCCTTACATAGATTGGTAACGAATAGCCCGGGGCGGGCCAATCGTCCAACCATGGAACGAAACTCCCATACTTCACCAACTTTTACGACTTTCACGCGATAATCAATGGGACGGCCTGCAATTCTGGCCAGGGAGATCCCCTGTTGAATTAAATATTTCCGTTTCACTCTCACTATATTTAGAGCATGTTTCATTGAGGTGAAATCACGATATACCCGTGTCGTATCCATATAAGTGAAACCATATTGGCCCCGAGTCCGAAAAACCTTAATGACACCGTATCCTCCACCGCCCACAACAGGTTTGATTACTACATTTCCATATTGGCCCAGCATCGTCAGCAGTGCCGCATCACTGTATCCCCTTGTTCTCGGAATGTAACCGGCGACCCGTGAATCGCTGAGCAGCGCTTCGGTTTTCAGCCACTTGCTGGCCAGTTGTCTTCCCGCCATCGTACTCCCTCTCCTCTCGTTGTGAAGCCTACCCTATACATTACTCAGAAGATGCATTACCCTCCTGTATGTTTGTCCGTGTAAGAAGGCGCTCCCACTAAAAAGGGCGATTACGTTTGTGTATCTTTTCAAACCTTTGTATGTATCGTATAGTTAATGTAGTGTAGGCATATCGAACGATGATATCAAGAAGATTATCCATAGGGGGGTACTCAAAGTGGCACAATTTTTTGAAGTTTTGTACTGGGTAGCCATGATCGGAATGTCTGTCGTTTTGGCGGGTACTACTCTGCTCGTCTGCGCACTAGGCTTCAAATTCATTAAAGACCGCCGTAGCATCCTTGGTGCATCCTGCATTGCTTTTTCACTCGGGGCCGGTGCATTAATCGTATTCATGATCAATTATAAGTTTATAATCGCTGCATAAATATCTTGTATTTTAATTAATGAAAAAATGCCCTCTCGCATAATTACGAGAAGGCATTTTTTATACAATTCTAAATTTAGTGATCTACTCCGATTCTTGATGAATTATAGTTCGTGTTGGATGAAACGTTTGAAATAAGAGTGGCGGATGCTGTGAAACCATTTAGTGAAAATAACACTGACATTACGATTCACTCTCTATATTTGTCTGAGCAATATTGGGGTTTGTAAGTAATTGAGATTGTTAGGAGGGATGCTATGATAGTAATGAAAGTCGAACCAGGAAAGTCTATTGGGAATCTAAGTATTGGCATGAGCAAATTAAACGTGGAGAAACTCACTAAAAAAAGTAGCCCTATTTACTTTAGAGTTGACTATGACTCAAATGATCAAGTACAGTACATTCAACTCGCTTCTGGAATAAAAGATTTATATATTTGTGAATATAGGAATATTGATTTGTTTAATACTAAAGTAAAAGATTTAGTTACTATCTTGGATAAAATTTCTCCGTACGATAGGAATGATTCTGAATTGGGTTATTCTTATGTCTTTTCTGAAATAGGTTTATCATTATGGAGACCAAGAAACATTACAGAAGAGGATTTTGAAGAGGAATGGTTTAAAGAAATGTCACTTGAAAACCAAGAAGATGAAAGGAAATACTTATTTTTCGAATCACTAGGTGTTTTTCAAGTGTTATAATTCAACTAATTAACTTATAAATTAGGTAAAATGTATTTATAGATTGTCTAAATCATGTTGGTGTAGACTTATACTGATTGGAAGCAACGAAGAATGCGGACCGAAAGAAGAATCGGCAAATACCCCGTCAACCTAATATGGTCGGCGGGGTATTTTTCTGTTTATACAATAAATTTAGTAAATACGCGACTCTGAAACGCTCTCACGATACCGTGCAAATCTCTAAAACCGTGTCACATCAACGTTTAACAAGGCTCCTCATTCGGCTTCCCTGCATCCAATGCCGTTCTAAAGCTCGATCCGCAGCCGCATGTAGCTGTCGCATTCGGGTTGTTGATGGTGAATCGACGTATGGCTGACGGTCGGCTAAAAACCGCGTCAGATCAACGTTTTTGAACGGTATCGGGGATTGTTAATCCGCTCGACTACTTGTTAATTACGCGCCTCTACAACGCCTAATCACGCTAACCGTATCTTACCCTAGTGGCGTGCGGATTGCAACGTCAATAACGCGTTTCTTCTATATTAATAGAACGCAAAAAGGCGCAGCCCTAACGGATTGACTCCGCTAAGACTGCGCTTATTAATTTACATTTATTGGCTCCCCGAGATAAAAAATGATTCGCGTAATTAGTGAGCAGCAGAAGGCGGGTCCTGGACGGGGTGACATGGGGTCGGCCGCCTCCGCCTTAATCGTAATGCATACGCTATACATTCACGCGGGTAGTGGATCAGCGATCAGCAACCCACCGCTAGCACCGCAAACCCGCGCCCCGCCTACGTTTGTCAATCCGCTGCATAAACGCACGTTATACGCTGCATATACATTTCCAACGGTCGGACTGAGCAATCCTTGTAACCGTGCGGAATAGCGCTGTTATCACGTTTATAGCGCTGGCAATTTATGCACGGAGTCCGATTGCGTATATACATCCGTTTATGCAGCGCTAGAACGCCGACCCCCCCCGAAAATTCCGGAGGGCGTCCGTCCTGACCCCCGTGCAGAAGAAATCGCCTTTTGTCCATTAATGGGACGTTAATTGTCCCGATATAAACGCAGAAAAGGCCGCGCTACCGCAGCGTTTTGCCACGATAACACGGCTGAGTTACTCGTCTGACTCAATGTTACAACGTTCCGATTGCGTTGAAATACCACGTCATATCCTGCGCTGTTCTCAAGCGCATACGTTCACGCGATGTTCTCCGCCATTCATTCACAAGCTTAGCGTTTACCTTACGCAGCTCCCTATCGAAGTCCTTGCGCTGTCTCCAACGTTGGAGCGTACGCCTGGTTACGCCTACACTATCCGCGATATCACTGTAGTTCATACGTCCATCCGCAAGCAGCGCTATAGCCTGGTAATGGCGCTCATCTAACGGGGAAACCGGACGGCCGCGCTTACTATTCCGCGCCATTGTGCGCAGGCTCCTTCGCTACCTTCAACGCCTCAATGCGTGCTCTCAGCGCTGCAACATCGGTAGTCTGTACGCTGGCCGACGCATGTACTTCGACCTTATCCGTTAGCATACCGTGAACCTGCAGCGCCAGCTTAGCCATAGCCGCGTTCTTCTCGCGTATAGCGATCTCCGGTAGAGCTGCGATAAGCTCCGGCAGCATGTCGAGGTTATTACGGACAATCTGCGCTTTAAGTTCTGCGATAAAGTCCGGGTCTTTCTGCCACGCGTAAATAGTTGAGCGGCTTACGTTTGCAGCGGTTGCTATTTCGTCGATTGAAGGGCGCGCCGCTTTCGGGAGTGATAGGTTCTGAATGGCCGTGTGCTGGCCCGCTGATAATGATTTCATAGTGATTTCCCCTTTACTGATTAAGATAAATAAACCTATTAAACTGTACACGACAAAGAGACCGCCCCATGGACGGCCGTAATGTGTGCGTATGATGGTAGGTTCAGCGTGAACCGAGCATACTATTCGCCGAGCTGCGCGAGTATTTGATCCCGCATCTGTTCGAAGCCGGCGAGCTTTCCCTGCCTACTGCAGAAAGCGTAGTATTCGTGTGATACTACGCAATAAGGCGATTGTATGCGGATAGACGTTCCTGTGGACTGGTTTGCGTTCTTGGCTGCGGGCGGTTAAACGGCCCGATAATTGACATAGGCGTGCGTCTCCTTTCGTTAGGATAACGTAAAAAGCCCCGCGCGTGAGGGAGTGCGAGTTGGTGCGTAGTAAGAGGAAGAAGATAAATTAGAGTAGAAATCAAAAAAGCCACTCCGATGAGGGAGTGACTTGAGGATTACATATGTAGAAATTTAGATAATTGCAGCATTATGTCTTTGTATTCTTGTACTGATGCCGTTTGCGGGATTTTAAATTGTAGTTGCTCCCTGCTTATTGTATATAATTTACTGGTTCTAACACTGGTAGGTAGTTTGAGTTGAACCTTAATATCATAGGGGGGACGAGGGGGAGACTTAGTACAACTACAAACAACTACATCTCCCCTATCATCATCTCCTACTATAAATACAGGAGCATTTCTTTCTGGCTGATTTATAGCAGTATAAACCGCAAAGTAAAAATCTCCATGTTTTGCGTTTTGTCTCATATCGCGTAGTTCATTTAGCTTCCTTCTATTTCTCACCGAAGAACTTTCTAAGTTCATCCTCATACCAACCTTCAAAGTAATCTTCATTCTCTTCTAAGCTCTGCGCATCAGCATAAGTAATCTTGATAGGCTCTATTTTATCAAAACCAAGGATTTTTCTGATCTCATTTACTGATAAAATTTCATCATTACTCTTAGATGTTCTCTTTAGGGCAGCAGGATTAAAAGTAGATGATTTTCTCAATACCATTCCCATCTTTTTCCCCTCCTCTTTCTTACTCATTTCACACCGCACCTCCAAGATTTTTTCACTTGGTAAAAGTATATCCCTCTGCATTATGTTCAAGACCTATGGTATCAATAATTCCGCGAACACCGCAGTGGGCGACTCTGGTGCGTCTCAAGTATACCATAAATTTACTGTCTTGCGTACCCGCAATTTTGTGTAGTTTTTAGGGCTATGTTATAACTACTTTTTTTAGTACCAAATAATCATAAGAAAAATGAAGAGTATTTAGCTATGTGTTTTAGTTCTATAATTTAAAGTAGATTTTTATTGTGAAATTACAACTCAAAAACATAAGAGCCACTCAGAGAGTGTAACTGAAGGCTCTTTTGATTCATCATTTTCATCATGGTATTTATTAATCAACATGTATTAGAATATCATCTGCGTAAATGTCATAAGGAATGAGGACCACTCTTCCAGTAGGAAGTCTTAAATACTGATCATCACCGGGATCAATGATATACCCTTCGTCAAATATTACAAATGACTTCCAATCTTCAAAGGATAGTCTCAAAGAAATCCGGGATTGAATTGCCTCAATCTCTTCATCTGTGTAGCCTAAGGACTTCACATCGCCCTCAAAATTATAGTTACCATCCTCATCCAAAGTCCAGTTCATAGCCCCTACCACCTTTTTTCTTTGATTGTAGCAGCTGGCATGGTACATTAATATAGCTTTTCTGCTAAAGCTTTTAATTACAGAGATAAACTTTAATGAACAGTATGATCCTAACGCGAATCAAGCACCCGTCAAGGATCTGCCTTCGGTCCAGTCTGCGTTAAGTATATTTGAAGAACCCGCTGTTATATTTGCGGGTCTCCGTTTATTATTCGTTAATCTTTAATTCCCATCGTTTGCAGCCGCTGAGCCGCGCGCGCTCTTTCGTCATATACTACCGCCATGCCAACTTTATCCGCGATCTCGACGTCGTTAACGCTCATGTCGATATTATTCGTAATATACGTCGGAGCTGCCGGTGATTGCGCTGCTACGCGTGGAGCTGCGATCATATCGAATAACGTAGCTTGCATGGCGGTAGTCAACACGAGTTCCCCTCCATGTACGATCGCAGGAACCGCCGCTCCTGACGCGCCTTTAACGATGCCGCCGTCAGCAAACGCCTGCAATTTACCGCTATCCGCCGTAACTCCGTAGAGTTTGCGTAGTTCTTCGTTACGAGCGTTAAGCCGCGCCATTTCCTCGGTATTGCCCGCCGATCTCGCGCTAGTCCAGGCGTTCTTGTTCGCAGCATACTCCGCTTGGTCAGCCGCTTTCTGTGCGCCTGCTAATGCGCTCATCTTCGTTTGATACTGCGCGATAAACGTATCGAGTTCCGATAGGATCGCTGTATTTGCGGAGGCTGCGGAAGCTACACGGAACGCCGCTATGCCGGCCTCCACCGTTTTCAATCCGCCAGCGTGCTCCTCGAACGCGTTAAGCAGCGCATCATACTTCGCCTCCGTCAGCGTCTTCTCCGTGTCGAACGCCTTCTCTTTCGCGGCCTTTTCGTCCTTAAGCGCGTCCTGCTGCGTTTCGAGCGTACGGTCGGACAATTCGCGGTCGTGTTCGAGTTGCATCCGGTCGATCTCTTTGAGTAGCGCCTCGCGTTCGGCTATGCCGGCCGGTCCGACTGCGCTCGCTAATACGCCGAGTCGCGCCCGTTTCTCCGCGAGTTGCGTAGCGTAGTCCGCGTCGGTATTCAGCGTTTTATTAGCGTCGCGTAGCTTTTGAATCGCGTCGATGCGTGCGTCGTAATCGTCCAACGCCGCTTTCTTACGCTTCTCAATCGCATCAAGATCGGCCTTCTCCGCTTTCTTAATCGCGTCAGTCTCCGCCTTGAGCGCGTCCTTAACAGCATCAGCGGCTTTATCCGCGGCATCCTTACGCGCTCTATATACGTCCTGTTCGAGTTTAACAGTAGACTGCGCCAGTTCCTTGCGCGCTCGATACGCTTGATCATCCGCCGCTTTATACTGCGCAGAATCCTTAGCGTAGCGGTTACGTACGCGAGTCCACGAGTCGAGCTTCATCTGCGCAATCTCTAACTCCGTTTTGCCGGCGTCTTCCATGCGGCGTTCCTCCGCGTCAATCCACGTTGCGCTGAAATCATAGCGTGATTGTACGCTGTCCTCCGATAAGCGCTTGAGTTGTAACTGCAGCGTGCGCGCGTCCTCTACGGATTCCTTAAGGAACGCCGCGTGCTTCGTCTTGAGCGCGTCGTATTTCTTAATCTGCGCATCCGCCGTGAGATTATAGAACTCCGATTGATACTGGATTGTCTTAATGTCCTGTTCGTACGCTTTCTTACGTGCTTCAGCGGCAAGTTCCGCGGGAGTTTTGCCGGTTTTACCCTTCGCGTCCTTCTTAGCGTCCGGAGCTACGATATCCTTAGTAAACGTCTGCGCGCCGCTCTCAACCTCGGACGCTAGTTTTTCCAACTCCCGCGTAGCATCGTTATATTTTTGCTGCTTTTGGAGTTCCTCCGATATCTGCGCATCCACTTCCGCCTTAGCTCCGGATGTTGCCATCATTGACAAGGCCCCGTTCATTACGATATCGCCGACTTTTCCGGAGGCTTTACGTTGGGTATCCGCAGTACGGGCCGCTATGTCGTTGGAAAACGTGCTCGCGTTGGCTCCGGACACAATCGCCAGTGCGTTACTAAGTCGCGTGAGATTGTCTATCTGCGCCTGAACCGCCTTAGCTTGCGCCTCATTTTCCTTCGCAAAATTACGTATTCTCGTCGTTGCGTTAGTGGCGGCCATATCCGTAAAGCGCTTATCCGTATCGATCTGCGTGATAATCTTATCGATGTTATCCGCGCGGATACGGCCATCTTCGCCTTGGTGCGCGTTGAGTTCCGGATATTGTCCGATTAACTTTTCCGTAATATCGACCATGCGAGTTTTCTGCGATGCGTCGAGCGTCTGCAGTCCGTTAAGCTCCTTAAACTGCGTGGCTAATGCGCTCATTTCCTTAAGCGTAGCCTTCTTCGTTGCGAGAGCTTCATACTCCGCCTTATCCTGCTCGGTAACGCGATCGACCGAATACTTGAGCGCCTTATTGAGTTCGCCAAGTGCGTCCGTTGCTGCCGTTACACCGTCGAATCCCATACTACGGAGATTAGCGTCAACCTTTTCGAGCTCATCGTTAATATCCATCGCTTCGGACATTATAGCCGGCGTGCCTTCCCCGCGATCCCATATCGATTGAAACTCCGCTATCCGTTGTTGTAACTTCGCGCGTTCTTCGAGGACAGCGTTAAGTTCCTCCGCTTTCGAGCGTATTGTATCGTCGTCCGCAGTAGTACGGTCGATCGGCGCTTTAGCGAGTAACTCGTTGAGCTCTTTCTGCGCGGACAACATCGCTTCGGTCGCGGCTTTATCGCGTGATTTAGCCGCTGTCAATACGCCGAATCCAGTAGCCAACGCACCAACCGCGAGTATCGCTAATCCTAACGGACCTGCCGCTATGCCGAGTCCAGCGGCGGCGACTTTAATCGCGGTGAACAGCGCGGGTATTACCTTTAGCGCCGTAGATAACGACGTTATCCCGACAACGAACAGCAATATCCCGCCGGTTCCCGTAGCGAGGCCGGATACGAGTTCCTTATTCTCCGAGGTAAATTCCGCTAGTCCTCTAAAGCGCTTTGTATAACCGGCGTAAACGCATCTAAAGCGCTTTGTATAACCGGCGTAAACGCTTCGCCCATCGCTACCGTCGCGCTATTCGTAGCTTGCGTAAAGCGCGCTTGTGATCCGATGATGCCTTCCATTGCTTCACTCGCGTTGCCGACGTAATAAGCGCCCTCGCGGATAAAACCGTTCAGTGCTGCTTGTGTCTTCTGTGCATCCGTAAGTTTACCGACGGTCGTACCGATGGATGCCGCGTATTCCTTTTGCATAACGCTCAGATTCTTCGTTACGCCGACCGCATCCGCAAGCACGGAGTTACCGTTCTTAATCCCGTCGAGTGACGCTTGTATTGCGCCCCCAAGCGTATAGAACGACTGTCGCCCGTATGCCGCTGAATCCGCGAGTGACGTAATCAGCTTCGTTGATTCATCGAGGTTTAATCCGGTGGATAGCGCAGTCTTGTACGCTTGTGCCGCCTCGGTCAGCGATAGGAATCCGCGTGACGCCAATTCCTGTACGGCCGCGTTAGCATCGCGCGTCTGTACGCCGAATCCTTTCGCCACCGCGTTAAGTCCCGCAAATGCCGCGTGTAACTTCGTAGCTTCGTTAACGGCGCGCTGCATCTCGTTAACTAGCTTCGATAAGCCCGCGCCTGCCGTGAGTCCTGCGATTGCGCCGCCCATATCGCGGAATCCGTCAGCGCCGCGCCGCGTATCGCGCTCTAAATCCTGTATACGCCGGCGCGCCTCCTCTAACTGGCGGCGAAACTCCGCGGTTTCGAGCGTGATCCTGGCGCGTATTTCTCCTACGTTAGAACCTCCGTTAGGCAATTTTATCAACCCCCGGCAGCTTATTAATGATAGCAGCGATAGTTGAAATCTCAGTATGAGACGTTTCGGGGACCAGTCCTAGATTCATAAATAGCTCATAAAGAGCCTTTAATATTTCTTCGCGAGTATCGAGTTTCTCTTGGTCCGTCCCGTTCGAATTTGGAAGTTGTTCTAAAAGCTCGTACATGTTAACAATCGCCCTGATATTCGCTTCTAGCGCCTGCTGTATAAGTAAGTCCACGTTATCTCCCCCTTATAATTAAAAAGAACCGGCGATTACTCGCCAGTCCCTTCCGTTTGTGCTTCGTAGTCTCTTTTCGTACTTGCATATCGTGCAATGATCGCCGGACTCGGATTCCGCTGCGCTGCGGTCTTCGCCGCCTCGACATCCTCCGCTGTAACCTTAACTTCCGCAGGTGCTGGCGGCCGTTCCGACGGATTCTCCTGCTCTCGCTTGATGCGGGAGTATAGCGCCACGTTATCAATTGAGGCGTTAAGCTTAGCGAGTCTCCACGCATCCCGTACGTCTTTAGGCGTCAATTCATCGCCATTCTGCAGCTTGGCGCGGAGGCTTGTCGCCGTCGTGCGCAAGTCCTTGAACGTGGTCTTATCGTCTTCATACGCCTCATAACGATCTCGGAGAATTGCCGCGCGACTGAGATCGTCAGCGTCTCCGGTCGTGGCTGCGTGTGCTTCCGCGTCCTTTACATAACCTTCGTTCGGACAGCCTACAAACTCAAATAGTGCGCCTTCCGTAAACATGGCCGTGATTGTATCGTCATAGTCACTTTTTGCGGAAGCATAGCGCGCCATCTTTTCCGGATTGCCTTTCGAGAGCTTCTCCATCTCGCGGAGCTTAGCGAATTTCACATTAAGCGCCGCCTTTCAATTCAGCGTTATCCGGCTTTTGACCTAGCGCGAGCTTTTGGATGTCCTCGGGCTTAATAACATAGCGCGCTGACTTGCTGAAATAGTCCGGCTTTTGCAGCTTGTAAACGTACCGGTTACTTAGTCCGTAGTTAGGATCTAGCGTATAAACGACGCTTTCCCGTTCCACTTCAATCGCTTGAACAGACGCGGCACATGCGGCATAGGCCCGGTAATAATCATCGCGAGCTTTTTCTAGCGCAGCGGCTAACGGGTTAAACACTTCCGCGCGGTATTTCGGCAGGTAATCCGTATTCCAAGCGATCATAACTTCGTCCGCCGGCATTTTCCCTTTGACTCCGGCGCTCATAGTAAGCGCGAGATCCTTCCGGCGGAACTCTTTTTCAGCGGCGGCAAGTTGATCGCTCAGACTATCGAGCTTAGCCGTAACATCTGCGCCGGACTCAAAAGATTGCTTCATAGTGGTTGAATACTCCGCCTTGATTGCCTGAACGCGCTCAAGCGCAGAGTCGCGTTCTCGTTGAAATACTCCCTGTTTACCGGAGATGGCCTCCTGTTCTTTTAGAAAGTCCTTAATTTTAGTAAATTGCATACTTATCCGCCCTCTCAATTTTGATTAATAGTGTTTTTATGTGTTTAGCCATCCACGCCCGCCATCTCGGTAAAGGCGGTAGTTTCGACGCTTCTTCTTCGACCGGCTCCGGCTGCGGTACGTACATCTCGCGGAATATATCCGGATCACTTTCAACATTCCGCCGCGCTGCTGTACGTGTGTCGCTCGGATGCTTGGCGAATACGGTTATGCCGGGTTCTCCCATGCACGCACCATATAGCGCCCGATCCGACGTCCATACGTCAAACGTGTCGATATGGCGATCCTCCGCAAAGTCCCGCATTGCTGCGATACATACGCTAGGGTCCGATATGGCGAGAACAAACGGCTGTATGAGCTGTCCGTCCCCACCGTAGATATCGACGCAGAACAACGTTATACCGTCAAAAGGCAGATACTCCGCGACTAATAAACGACATGTTACGCTCTCCTCCCTTTGCAGCGCATCGTTAGCCAGCGCCATTAACTCCGGGATGCTCCGCTCAATTCCCCACTTATGCGCAACCTTTACCGCGACCCCTCGCGAAAGTGAGAAGACGTTAATAAGCGCCTCAAGCTCACGATATCGGCGGAAGTGTGGCGTGTTAGCGCGAATAATAAGTAGCTCCGTAGTTGGATCGACCGCGCTAAGTATATCCGCAGCGATTAGCGGTATAGCCTGGCGCGTTGATACGTTGCGTAGCGTGTCCGGCCCGTAATAGAGCGAACACACCGCATACGGCTCGTACCAAACGCGTCCGTCCTCCGTCATGCTGCGGTGTGATAACCTAGCGCTGGCGGCTATACGTCCGTCCTGCATATTGATAATCGCAAGGTGTGCATACGTTATTTGGCTATCCGCTAGGCGCTCAGTCATTAATCGACCAACTTAACGAGAGTAGCGCAGGGCTTACCGTTGCGGTCCGTCCCTGTCTCGATCTCAACGTTGTCGCCTGGATTTAGGTACAGCGTATCGGAATCGTCGGCTAATGCGCTGAGGTGAAAGAAGTGATCACATTTCCCGCGTACTCCGATAAATCCGAAACCGCGATCCGGGTCATAGCGGAGGATAACTCCCGGCAACCGTTGCGGCTGCGGTTCTGCTTTAGTACGCTTCTCTTTCTTAGGTGCGCGTGGGCTTCTCGCAATGGATGGTCCGATTCCATGAATTGACTCGCCGCTTTCACTGCCTCCACGCCATACATTCATTTCTTCAAACATAGTTGATTGCTCCTTCTCGTATTTTAATTGGTACTGCTTGCTTCCAAAACCGAGGCGCTGCCGACTTGACATATACGTCAGACACGCTATCTCCAAAGATAAGCTCTCGCTCCTGTCCTGTCTTAACGTTTAGTAGCCGGACGATCCTGTGGTATTTGACTGCTTGGATATCGGTTATCTTAATCTCCACCGTCACCGCCTCCTTAGTCTTAGCGCCGTACTACAACGTTTTTCAGATAGCGGCAGGATATCGAGTCTTCCCCGCGCCCCACTTTGCACCGCTTATTCGTCTTACTCATGGCGTGCAGTAGCGCACACGTCCCGTCCGGTTTGTAGTACGGACAATACGTTTTTGCGTCATCTAAGCGTTCATTCACTGGCGCATCCACTCCTCCGCAAACATCTCCGCAACACCTGGAACGGTGGACGAGAACGTTAGCTTTGCGTTCTTATCGATTTTCTGCGCCCGTGCTGCTCCGATCGCAAGCGAAGACGCTGCGGAATGGACAGGATCGCGTAACAGCGAGATATTATATGAGCGCGGGAATGCCTCGCGTGGCTTAACGGATACTGCCGAGTCATATACGCTGACGGATTCGTTTACCGTGTCACCGCTAACTTCTAAACTATGAACTACGTACATGTTACGCCTTCCTTTCCGAGTGTAATTATGTCGATTTCTCCTTGCGTATCGCCGTAAATGAGCACGCCAAATAAGCCCGGAAGGTGTTTATACCTCCGAACCCTAGCGAGCCTAATTTCAGGCGTTTATGACGTGATTTGAACAGCGAACATACGGCGGATTGTACGACTATACGATGCAGGCACGCGATACTGTAGCGCTGTAATTTCCCCGCCAATGCCTCCGTAATATGTGGCGCTGATCTGAAAATCGTAGCTGCGGCGAATCTTCGCCATGATTGCACGATCCGTCGTAAAAGCCTGGATATTGCCGGCTGCATCGTACCATAAAGAATTGTCCATTTAATATCGTCCATTCGTTCGGCCTAGCGGTGTGCCGTGTGGATTGTTCCCGCGTGTTGCCCGCAAGTTTAAACGCCATTGCGTAAGGCTTTACGACAAGTAACTACCCTATATTAGCGGAAGTTCTTGCGTCCTTAACCGCTTTAACAACTTCTTCACTCATGCCGAATCTCTGAGCCACTCTGACCCGCAAATTATCGGAAACGTTTCGGTAGCCAGACTCCGCAGAAGCTATGCACGATTTAGAAACGTTAAGCGCCGCCGAGAATTGCAGCTGCGTCATACCATGATAAATACGAATTGCTCTCAATGCCTCTCTGTCCATATCACAAAACTCCTTTCTACTATTAAATGGTCACATAAGGCGAAATAAAAAAAAATACGTCACTCCGCCGGGCGCCGGAACGAGGTAATTGAGGAAGTTAATAACACCCTTTCCCTCTATCCAAAGTTGTCGCCAGCTAAAAAAGTCAGTATTCAACCTTCCTAATTGGCTTTTTTCGGCCTCCCATTCTATCGTAACGATCGCGCGCTGCCTGTATATATGGTAGCTTGTCCGGATCGAACGGCTTTTCCTTCCGCCATATCGCGGATAACCACGCAGCCTCATCGTAACGACGCTCTTTTTTCGTTTTCTTCGGCTTCTGCGGCTGCCTTGCGCGCTGTTCCGCCTTCTGATCCGTCTTCCGTACGGTCTTGCACGACGGTCCGCACACTTTCGCGTTTCCTGGCCGTGTCTTATCGCGAAAATAATAGTTACACGTTGCGCAGCGCTTAACCTTCGCTTCGTCCGGAGGGTTCCGCATCAAGTGCCTGATAAGATCGAGCGCTTCTGTTGGCGTCATGCCTTCCGTGAGTTCGCGCATAAATTCGACTGCGCCTTCGCCTGGCTCCATACTTCTTACTCCCCCCCGTGTACGAATTTGCACTTAATAGGTTTATTTATATCTTTTAGAGAAAGAGATAACTGTTAGGAAGCCATAGTCAGCGCCTCATACTGTCTGCGTGGCAGCGCATCCTTTAAGTCGCTATCCTCGTAGAAATGGTGCAAACAATCGGCCAGCCCGGTTTCTTTCGTAACTTCGTACTCCTCGCCGCCGGCGGCTAAAGTCATTCGGTAAATATTCGGCTTCTTTTTGAACGTACCTCTTACTTTTTGGTCGCGCTTAACAATCTCGATAACGCCGATATTCTCTAGTTGATTGATCTGCGTCTTAGCTGTCCGTAAACAAAGACCCGATGCTTCCGCCATTTGGTTAAACACCATAAAGAATGTACCGGACGCGCTCGCCCAACGCTTAGAATGAATAAGTAACGCATACGCCAGCGCCTTATGACTCTTTTGCGGACAGCGGCGGATAATATCGTCGATCTCGCAGAAGGATACGGTAAGATCGCGCTGTCCACCGTTTAGCGTTAGGTTTTTATCGTAAACATAATCGACGCATTTACGTAAGTCTTCCGCACAATACTCCGCAGACGATTCATAAAACCCGGACTCCTGCCACGCAAGCCACTCCGTTATAGATTCGACCGCACCTGCGCGATCAACTCCGTTATGGTTAAAGAGCCGCGCAAGTAGTAAAAACGAATTATGACGCTGGCCGGGACCGGTTAATCCGTTGTGATAGCGTTCGGCGGCGCGTGTCAGCGAGTAGCTTTCGTCCTGTGCGTACGTTTCTAGCGGCGTATGGCGAGCGATTACGTTTTCCATTTCGGCGGCATCATCAAGATCATGCGCCATATCATCGCGGCTAATAATGAGTGTGTGGTCCGTCTTATTGATGGCGTGAAGGTAGGCGGTAGACTCTTCGCGGTTCATAACGCGCAGGCCATCCTCAATGCGGCAGAACCCGCAGAAGTTGCCGGTCTTTTGGTGCGTTCCGATCGGTAGTTTTACTCCTTGCTGCGCAGACGGCCGGAACTCAACCTCGCCGCCTTCAACGCCGCTTACCTCCGCTAGTGATACGATGAAAGCGAAGAACGTACGCGCCGTTTCGACCGGAATAGCCATATCGAAGAAAAGATCGACGTGATAACCTTTGTTTCCGGAGTAGCTGATAGCGTATTCATGAGCGCCGACCGAATCAAGTGCAGCCGCGAGTTTATACGTTACCCACTTCGCCAGTTCCAGGCTATGCTTAAAGTCGACGTCGAACGTTAGAAACTTCGTAAAATGCTGACCGCTGAATGTTCCGACCGTTGTGCGGCCGTTAATGTGCGCGTCCATTTGGTAGCGGCGTAGTGGTTTAGCGCGTTCTGTAACCGTACAATAGAAGCCGCCGCGAAACTGCAGTAGATAGTGATGATTTTGAATCACGTATAGCTCGTATAAGCGGTCGATTACGTCGGGCATCAGTGGCCCCCCTTCCCGATGTTTAGTTTATAGAACAATAATCCGCCGACTTGAATCATATCGAGAACCCCGGCGCGCTGCATTTCGTCTGCACTAACTCTGACATCACTTAGCGGTAGTCCCGTCATGTGCGCTAACTCTGCATAGGTTATTGGTGCATATCCATCAGGTATTCTCATCTGTTCCCTCCTAAGTCCTAGAGTGTATAAATAAATCTATTAAGTGCAAAAACGTACAGGAACATAAAAAAGACGCATCCCTTTTACCGGGCGCGTCTTCCTTCTATACATAAAAATAACCCAAGATATCCCGTTTGTAAACTTTTTCTTTTTATTAAAAAAAGTGAAACGCATGTTCGCAATTGACGTACTACTATTATATAAAGAACGGACAACTCACCGCCCGATTAAGCGAAGTCGTCCGTAAGTGTTCCGTAAGAATTTGGCGCTTCCTACGTTGTTACACGCAGTATTGACGTACTACGTGTGGTGTTAGCGGCTGGCTGGCGCTGGTAAGGGGCTTTACACTGTAAATACCCCGCGTGGCGATCCGACCGGCAGCAACCGGTAGGCGCGGAAAGGGTGTCGCTTGAATCTACACCGTCAACGTTGGCGCGTTGAGCGGCGGTAATAATCGGCTTCTCCGGCGTTCATGTTGGCGCATAAACGAACCATCATCGAAGATAAGCGTTACCCGAGGCGGACACCTACGGGATTAAACTTAATCTCCGCCCATGTATCGTTAACTTCGCGGATGTACAGTCGGCGGCGGTCCTTACGGGCGAGTCTACGCGCATACTTCATGTAGAATAACCTCTGTTTCTACCGGTACGATGAATCCGATATCTTCGGCTTGAATAGCGGAAATTTCAATGACGTTAGCAACGGATCTACGATCAATGGTAGGTAATGCGCGAAAGAATGCGCCAGGAAGGACACATATTTGTTGGCGGCGGTGTTTACTATTTGCGTGGAAGGTTGAGTCGAGTTTTGTGACGATGAAGTTTCCGGTTCTGCAGTCGCGTGCGTATCCGATTTCAATCGTTTTTGGCGCTTTTACCATGAATGACCTCCGCGTTTTAAGCCCGACGGCTATTATGTGTTGCGGATTCCCGCGACGTCCCCTCAAACATGAGGGCAGCGTTTCGACCCGTATCCCTCGGGCCATCATCAGGCGGAACGTCATAACTCCAAATTCAATTCCAGCAGCGGGGCGGCAACCAAATCACGCACGATAAATTCCAGCGCGGTTATGGCGGCCCACCGTTCAATCAGCGCCGGGATCACGTCGGCGGCTACGTTCTCCGCGAGGATTGTGCCGGCGTCTTCGTTGCTGGCGGTGAAATATTCCGGATCAACTTCGCTACGGCGGACTTCATGCGCCCATAGCAGCCCTTCCGATACGAACAGCGCCCGGTCCTCTCCGATAAGGTACGCCGGCAACGTCTCGGACAGCGGTTCCTCGTCCTCCGGGTCGTACATGAAGACCAGCGTTATTAACTTCGCGCTCACAGAAACACCTCTTTTACAAACAATCCAAGGAGAACGACAGAAGCCTTTGCGAAAGGCCAGATAGCGGATTTAATCATAGTGCGGCGGTTCTTTGCGGCTGTACGACCGGCTGCGCGGGATGGATACGAAGTGGCTTCGCTAGTGGTTAACGGTATCAGATTGGGCATTGAGGTAATCCTCCTTTATAATGTTGAAACCTTATGTTATAATCTGCGTATAACTTTGTAACAAGATATCATGTAAACTAGATTACTTGTTAACTTGTGCTCATCATAACCCACACTCCGGAATGTTGTCAACTAGTTTACACGAATTTATTGGAGGAATTTTTGTGATTAGATTTTCATTGGATAAGCTCATGAAAGAGCGGGGATTAGAACAGAAGGAGATTGTAGAAATTTCCGGTATCAATCGCAACACAATTAAGGCGCTCGCTAATAACGCAAACAACCGGATCGACTTTCCGACGCTTGATAAGCTCTGCCGTAAACTTGGCGTTAAGCCGGGCGATTTGATCGAATACATAGACGAAGAAGACCGCGCCGAATAACGGTAGCGGTCTTTTCTTTCCTTTCGTAGATAAAAAAACATAAATATACCTATTAATAGGCAAAACGTACATTAAGGAATCAGCGGAACTGAGCGCCCATGTTACGTAGAAATCACCGCGAATTAGACGTTCTACGTCGGACCCTACCGTTAATACTCCGGACTGTTTACGTAGGCTAATTCACGGTGAAAACACGGTAAAACGAGCGATATATGCAAAGAAAAAACCGGTCGGCCCTACGTAGGCTTCCCGGCTTGATTGCGTTAATTGAATATCGAGCTGACGGGCGAGAATTTATCGTGCTGCTTCGATATATCCGCCTGAAACATTTCCGTGTATAGTTGCGCCATATGCAGCGATTTGTGACCCATGATGCGCATCAAACTTACCACGTCGCCCCCGTTGAGCACGTAATTTCTAGCGAACGTATAGCGCAGAGTATGGCACGATACACGAACGCCCTTTATTCCGGCTATCTTGCCGTAGTCGGATATGTCCTCTTGAATCGTACGCCTTCTAAGCGGCTGACCGTCGATGTTTAAGAAGAAGACGGAAGATTCGCTCTCACCGCGCAATTCCAGGTATTCGCGCATATGAACAGCGAGAAGATCGCTAAATGGAACGAGTCTCTCCTTCCGCCCCTTCCCGAAAACTTTAATGACGCGTTCCTGCCAGTATACGCCCTCAACATCGAACGATAACGCTTCTTCTAAACGAATACCAGTATCAAGGATTAAGAGTAAGAACACGTAATTGCGATAGCCGGCCGGTGTCGAGCGGTTGGGTACGTTAAGTAACGCCTTTACTTGATCGCGGCTTAGTGTGCGGAGTACCCGCTTTTCTTCCGCGAGCTTATCGACCAACTCCATTGGGTTCACCGTCAGATTACCGGTGCTGCTAAGGAAATTAAAGAATGCCCGCAAGCTACGTATGTACTTATTGATCGTTGGCGCGCTGTTACCTTCGTCCATTCTCGTTTGAATAAACTCCTGAATGTCCTCAACGATGATATCGTCTATTTTTTCGATAATATTCTCGTCTAAAAATTCGCTGAACTTATTGAGAGCTTGACTATACGATGCCACCGTATTCTCAGTCAAGTTCTTTAGTTTGCGCGATTTTATGAACATGGCTGCTGCTTCGTGCATGCCAGGTCTTTCCTTAGTCTCGCGCGATTCAAGTATTAATTTCCTTTTTGCCTTGTAGTCCATATGTACAATCCCCCTCGTTATGTTACCGAAAGGCTACCACAAAACAGTAAACAGAGAAAGCGCCCGATCCGCGAAGGACTGAGCGCTTTTCTTATTTGCGTTTATTTAAAAACCGATCGGCTGGCGAAAACGAATCGTGACTCTTCCGCATATCTCCCGTATCCATTTGGATATAACGCCTCATCGTACGAATGTCAGACCATCCGCCCATTTTCTGTAGCGTGAACGGATCAGCTCCGTTAAGTATCATAGCGCGAGCCCACGTATGACGGTAAACGTGCGCTGTCATTTTCTTACCGGATACGCCGGCCTTCTCTCCGTAATATTTCAGCCGCTTATTAAAGTGTGTATCCGTTAGAGGTTCGCCAAATGACGACATAAACAGGCGCTCCGTTGTGAAGAACTGGCGGTTTTCTTCGACGAGCTGTAGCAACAATTTCGCCGTCTGACTGGAAATCGGAACCATGCGCGGCTTGCGGTTCTTATTCAATTCTCCCGGCAACACTATAAATCGCGTCTGAAAGTCGATATCCGTTACGCGAATCTTAAGCAATTCCGATATTCTAAGGCCGGAATCCAAAATCGTTACGATCGCGACATAATCCCGAAACCCTACGAAATCGCGCTGGTTGGGTTGCGCAAGTATTGCCTTAACCTCATCGTCCGTTAAGCAGTTTGTCAAGTCTACGTCCTGACGGATTAGCTTCACCTTCGTAAACGGATTGACTTCGAGTAGCTCGTCCCGCTCAAGTTGATTAAATATCGCTTTAAGCGTTCGCAGACGGATATTGACCGTTGTATCCGATAGGCCGACTTCATTCGGTCTTCGGAAATATACTTATGACCCTCATAACGTACCTGGTCGTATTTCATAAACGAAATGTGGTCCCGAACCATAGCAGTTGTAATATCCCCTGCGAACTCTACCTCCGGATACTTATCGCGTAGCCATTTAATGAAGTAACCGTAATGCTTTCCGTAATCTACTAATGTCCGATCGCGCAATCCCTCAACCCGTTTCGCATTAATCGCGAAGTCTAACGCTTGGTCGAGTGTGATTCTCGGAAACTCCTTTAACGTGCGGGCTCCGTTGGGAACACGCCGCGTACGTTTATTTAACGACATAAAAACGACCTCCAATACGTATTAGTCGCGGACTAAATTACGTTGTAGAGGCCGTAATCCACAACCCACAAACGGCCTTTTATGGCTTGTTAACGCCAGGCTTTCGGGATTGTTAACGTTCAATTTCACCATGTAATCCGCAGCTCCAAACGCTTGTTCGCGAGTGGCTAACGTATCGGCTACCGTTCAGATCAGCGGAGTTAAAACCGCGCTACTATGCGGTTTAACAAGGTTCCTCATTCGGCTTCCCTGCATCTTCCTTCGTCCGGAAACTCGATCCACAGCCGCATGTAGCTGTCGCATTCGGGTTGTTGATGGTGAAGCCCCCGGTCATGCCGGATTCCTCAAAATCGATTTCAAGACCGTCCAGATAGCGCAGATTTTCCTTCTCTACCACTACCTTCAGTCCTTCAATATCCATATATACGTCCTGCTCGCTTTCGTTATCATCGAAGCCCATTGCGTAGGAGAAACCGCTGCATCCGCCGGGCGATACACCAAGACGAAGAAACATATTAGGCGTTTCCTGTTCAGCCAGCATGATTTTTAGTTGTTCAGCAGCCGTTTCACTGATATTTATCATAGTCTTATCCTCCTTAAAAGTGTAGCATCACATGCTTATCTAATGACCTTTCGGTCAAAAGTTATTATATATATTAAATTCAGTATACTCCACTCTTCCCCTTCCCTCAAGTCACACCTGCCTCTTAAGAGGTTGGCTCCCAATTGTTGTGTGGTCTGAGCTGTTGCTCCCCTTCTGAGAGAGGTTTATAATAGGGAAAGCGACAAGGCGTAAAAATTCGGAATTTTGTCACGTAATACTTTCAGGAGGAATCATATGTCTACTCTAATAACACCCCAGACGGATGCCAAGATGGCAGCTATTATCGAGAAAGTCCGCAGTGGCAAAAGATTAAATTTGGAAGATGGCGTTTATTTATATGAGAGTAATGACCTGTTGACGATTGGCCAGCTGGCTAATGAGGTCAATCTTCGAAAGAACGGGAATAAAGTATATTTTATCGAAAACATGAGTTTGTATTTCACGAATGTGTGTGAATCTCACTGCGCATTCTGCAATTTCCGCAAGGATGACGGTGAAGAAGGCGCATATACGCTTTCGGGTCAGGAAATGGTGCAATATGTCGAACAGCATATTCATCCCGGTGTACGTGAGTTCCATATTGTCGGAGGCCATAATGATAAGGTTCCCTTCCAATACTATGTTGATTCGCTCAAAGCATTGAGTGAACGGTTCCCCGATGTAACTTTAAAGGCTTACACCGCGGCGGAGATTGACTTTTTCACCCGGATTAGCGGGCTTAGTATTCGCGAAGTGCTGGAACAGCTGCGTGCAGCAGGGTTAAAGACTCTTACAGGCGGCGGTGCAGAAATTCTGTCCGACCAATACCGTCAAAAAATGCGCGTCGATAAAGCAAATGTTGAAGAATATCTTGAGGTCCACCGGACAGCGCATAATCTGGGGATGAGAACTCATACCACTATGCTCTACGGTTCCATTGAATCCCGTGAAGACCGCATTAAGCATATGCTGCAAATTCGTGATCTACAGGATGAAACCAATGGTTTCATGGTATTTATCCCTTTGTCTATGCAGCCTAAGAATAAAAATGCCGGTATTATGCGCCGCAACTCTGCTTATGAGGATCTTAGAACAATTGCGGTCAGCCGATTAATGTTAGACAACTTCGACCATATTAAAGCTTACTTCATTAATATCGGAGCACAGCTTACTCAGGTTGCTCTCAGCTTTGGTGCGTCTGACGTACACGGTACGATTATTAAAGAACGTATTAGCCATGCAGCCGGTGCTTTAACACCGGAAGGCCTTACCCGCGATGAACTGATCTGGTTGGTGAAGGGTGCCGGTCGGATTCCGGTAGAACGTGATACCTTCTATAACGAAATTAAAGTATACGAATAATCGACTGTAACGCCATATTCGAAAGGAAGATCGGTAAGATGAGAACATTGCTCGTCCTCGGCGGCGGTTACGGCGGCCTAGCCCTCATCCAAGAATTAATAGATCACCATCTCCCCCATGACGTGGAAATTGTCTTAGTGGATCGAATGCCCTATCAGGGAATAAAAACAGAATATTATGCTCTGGCAGCAGGTACCGTAACGGACTGCGACCTCCGCATCCAGTTTCCAGTACATCCCCGTCTTACTGTCCGTTATGGCGAAGTAGGATCTATTGATTTGGAGAGCAGGCTGGTATTTCTGGAAACCGGTGAGCCGATTTCTTATGATATTCTAGCCATTGCTCTGGGATGTACGGATAATTATCATAACATTCCGGGCGCAGATCAATATACCTGTAGTATTCAGACGTTCTCGGGTACTAGGGATACGTACCGTCGCCTGAACGACGTCAGACCCTATGGTACGGTTAATATTGTAGGAGGAGGGTTAAGCGGCGTAGAACTGGCTGCAGAGCTGCGTGAAAGCCGCCCAGACCTGAATATCTCTATCTTGGATCGTGGTGAACGTGTCTTATCTTCTTTCCCGGCAAAGCTCTCGCAATATGTAGAGGAATGGTTCAGCGAACATCAGGTGGAAACGCTTGGGGGAATTTCTGTTTCCCATGTAGAGAAGGATGCCATATATAATGGCACGCAGGCAATTGCTTCCGACATTACCGTCTGGACCGCCGGCATTCAGCCTGTTCAGGTTGTTCAAAAGCTTGAGCTTGCCAAAGATCGCGGTGGACGAATCATTCTAGGAGAGCATTATCAGGTGCCTGATTATCCGGAGGTTTATGTGATCGGAGATTGTGCCAGCCTGCCGTTTGCACCCAGCGCTCAAGCCGCTGGAGCACAAGGTGAGCAGGTTGCACAAATTATACGGGCTCTATGGCGTAATGAGACACCCAAGCTGCATCCTATCCGCTTAAAAGGGACTCTAGGTTCATTGGGTAAGAACTCCGGCTTTGGGCAAATGGGTCAACGTTCCGTAATGGGACGAGTTCCGCGTATTCTAAAAAGCGGTGTGTTATGGATGTCCAAACGCCATTTTGGTTAAAATATAAACTTCAATCGAGATCAAGGTTGTCCCAGGCTTCGAGCTCCTTAATCTTGGTGTTGATGGCTTCCTCCAGCTCTTCAGGGGAGTCGGCTTCAATAATTTCACCATTGAGCATGGCGAACGGCGACAAGTAGCATTGACCGCAATTATTAAGGCAGCCATATTCAATTACATCGTAATCCGGGTTTTGCTCAAGCTTATGCATTAACTTATCTGTACCGTGACCTAGGTTACTGGCACAAAATTCAATAATTGGTCTCATGTTGATCTCCCTATTCGGTCCAAACCATTTTATTTTTTAACTTTTTGTACTATAATGAACTTACGAAAGGAGTGATTGAGAAATGAGTGAGAATACACAAAGCACCACCATGTATGATGAAGTGCTGGAAGTACTCGATAAGCTTCGTCCCTTCCTGCAACGCGATGGCGGAGACGTCGAACTGATCGATGTGGAAGACGGCATCGTTAAGTTGAAATTGATGGGTGCCTGCGGTAGCTGCCCAAGCTCCACCATTACGTTAAAAGCCGGGATTGAACGCGCCCTTGTTGAAGAAGTAGAAGGCGTAGAAGAAGTTGTTCAAGTATTCTAATCCCGCCCATATAAACATCCCGGTTCTTCTGTTTTCAGAAGGCCGGGATTTTTTTGTTTTACAGCGGCCAAATCTATAAGCCATTATAGAGGATATTTTGTGTAATATCAAAAAAGCGGCAAGTCCCCGATAACCTGGAGACTTGCCGTTTTTCAATGTTCTGGATTTGTATTTTATTAGTAGTGAGATTAAAATGCTGGAATAATAGCACCTTCATATTTCTCTTCAATAAATTTCTTAGCTTCCGGTGAAGTCAGGGCAGCAACCAATTTTTTAATGGCATCCGTATCTTTATTATCAGGACGTGTCACCAGAATGTTCGCGTAAGGAGAATCTACGCCTTCGATGAACAGGGCATCCTTAGTAGGAACCAGTTTGGCCTCAAGAGCATAGTTAGTATTGATCAGGGCCAAATCCACTTCATTTAATTGGCGTGGAAGCATTGCTGCATCCAATTCAATGATTTTAAGGTTTTTCTTGTTTTCAGTAATATCTGCTGTTGTAGAAGTGATGTTCTTATCATCTTTCAAGGTAATCAGACCGTTTTTAGCCAAAAGAATCAATGCGCGTCCGCCGTTTGTTGCATCGTTAGGAATCGCAACTTTCGCACCGTCAGCCAGCTCTTCGATGGTTTTGATTTTCTTGGAATAAGCACCAAACGGCTCAACGTGTACACTGCCAACAGATACCAGATCCGTGCTGTTGTTCTTGTTCTGTTCATCTAGGTAAGGCTGGTGTTGAAAGAAGTTAGCATCCAGCTGCTTCTCAGCTAGCTGTACGTTAGGTTGTACATAATCTGTGAATTCTTTAATTTCAAGCTTGATGCCTTGAGCTTCAAGCAAAGGTGCAATAGCCTTCAAGATTTCAGCATGCGGTACTGGAGAAGCTCCAATTACCAAAGTAACGGGTTCAGCAGCAGGTTCAGTTGTAGCATCAGCCGCAGGTGCATTGGTTGCAGCCGAGTTGCCTGCATTGTTAGCATTATTATTTCCGCAAGCTGCCAATACCACGATCAGTGTCAGGCTAAAAAAAGTCAGCAATAGTTTTTTCATTTGTAAATCCCCCTCAAACAGTATGGTTTTTTTGTGAATAAGGATATCTATGTGGATGTACCTTATTTCCTTGAAAAATACTTAACTAATCGGTCCCCGGCCATTTGCAGAAGTTGCACCAGCAGAACCATAAGTGCTACGGAGATGATCATAACTTCCTTCTCGTAACGGTAGTAACCATAACGAATCGCCAAGTCACCTAGACCGCCACCCCCGACCATACCGGACATTGCCGTATATGCCACCAAAGTTACCACAGTAATAGTAACCCCAGATATTAGGCCTGGACGAGCTTCTGGCAAAAGAACCCGCGTAACGATTTGCGTTGTTGATGCGCCCATCCCCTGAGCAGCCTCTATGACCCCTCTGTCTACTTCCCTAAGTGCTGTCTCCACAAGGCGGGCAAAGAAGGGTGCAGCACCCACAACAAGTGGTGGGATTGTGCCCAATACGCCAATGGAAGTACCTACAATGGAATAAGTAAAAGGGATTAATGCGACCATTAAGATAATAAAAGGAACGGAACGCAGGATGTTCACAAGGAACGATAAGACTGAATAAATGACCCCTACAACGGGCTTTGAGGATCGTCCCCATAAATATAGCACAATTCCGAGTGGTAAACCAAGAATAATTGTGAAGATTGCGGAACTCCCTAACATTTTCAAGGTATCAAAGGTGGCTTGGAGCATTTCATCCCAGTTTACAGTGGAAAAATTCAAGCTGGCCATCAATCCATCACCTCCACATCAAGGCCTTGAGCCAGTAGTTTGCTAATCGTCTCTTGGATGGCTTCAGAAGGACCCTCAAAACGAACGATCAATTGACCGTAAGGTACATCTTTTATGGTAGAGATCGTGCCCTGCAATATTGCGAAAATAACACCGGTCTCCTTCACTACGTGGGAGAGAGTGGATTCATACGTTTTTTGACCCAAGAAGGTGATCTTCACTGCTTTTGAGGACTCTGGGTGGGGTGCATTAATAGCTGCCCGTAGCGGTCCGTCGTTTTGTGTCTCACTGCGAATGAAATCTCTTGTAATATCATGTTTCGGCTTCAGGAACACCTCGGTCACATCCCCCTGCTCTACAATCCCTCCGCCATGTATAACAGCGACACGGTCGCAAATGCTCTGGATGACATGCATTTCGTGAGTAATGAGAACAATGGTTAGATTGAACCGTTGATTAATGTCCAGCAAAAGTCTAAGGATGGAATCGGTAGTCTGCGGATCGAGCGCCGAAGTCGCTTCATCACACAGCAGCACATCAGGATCGCTGGCTAATGCCCGGGCAACCCCTACCCGCTGCTTCTGTCCCCCTGATAGCTGAGCGGGATACTTATTCCAGTGATCTTCAAGGCCTACAAGCTTAAGCAGTTCTCTAACCTTGCTTTGAATGGACTCTTTCGATGCCCCCGTAAGACGGAGGGGGAATGCGATATTCTCAAAGACCGTTGCTGAAGATAACAGATTGAAATGCTGAAAAATCATCCCGATCTTACGCCGCTTCTGCTGCAGCTGTCCTTGGGTAAGCTTCGTGAGGTCAATACCATCCACCCAGACCTCGCCTTTTGTAGGACGTTCCAACAAATTTATGCAGCGAATCAATGTGCTTTTGCCGGCGCCGGAGTGGCCGATGACTCCAAATATCTCGCCTTTTTTAATAGATAAGTTCAGTTGTGAGAGAGCAGTAGCTGCCTTTTTGCCTTTTCCGTATACCTTAGTTAAACCTTTAAGCTCTATCATTTTTGCCGTCCCTCCTTATAGAAGTGATTATTTACATACAAAAAGACCCCTTACTGATCCTTTGCAGATCATAAGAGGCCCTGTGCGCGTATTTACAATGCCGTCTCATCTGCCAAAGGCCGCTGCATACATGCGGCATTGTAGGAATTAGCACCATGACATTCACATTCAGTGTCCAAAAGAACACTTAGTATAAATCGGTTGCCGGGCTTCATCGGGCCTATCCCTCCGCCGCTCTCGATAAGATGTAAGTATTAAGTTAGTGGTCATAAACTGTATTGCATGTAAGTATAGAATATTTTCAAGTTTTTTGTCAAAGCAAATCTTTGGAAATATTTCATTTCTTGATTTCAGTGACGACTGACATCCTTGCGCCACTGCTCAAGACTGTATCTATAGGCCACAGTGAGTGATTTACATACCATGTTCAGCCCTAGCCTCAAATCCTCCAGATGTGCATCCACATCTTCAAGCTTCACCTTCTCATTCAGCCCTTTATGCCGCTGCCACAGATCATCCTCCATTTCGGAATTCATATAATGAATCTCCGAATTTCGGCGTTTGCGCAAGTTCTGCAACGGCTCACGGTATGCATCCTTCACTTTGTTCAATTGCTCGACTAAAGCCTTATGATCCTTAATGATATTAAATTGGCGAAGCACAGTGAAATAGGAAAAATGAGCTTTTACCTTGGAGGTATTCAGGTCATAAAGGGCATTCAATACAGTGCCCAGCTTGTCCAGCAAAGAGAACACACGGATAAAGCCATTTTTGTAAAAATACACATATCGGGCGTATTCCTCCTGCTCCAGCACAGGCATATCATCTAGAGTCCCAGTGATCACAGACCTCCTATAGTAAGAAGCTGCGAACCAGCTTTGCTCAAGTTCATCCAGTGACGAGATCAGCCCCCGTGTCCAAATCTCCAACTGGCGGTAGACATGATCCCGATCCTGAGTGCTCTTCATTTCCTTACGCAGCAGTGCTGCCATCTGTTCCATACTATTCATAGCCTCAGCCAATAATCCGCTATTCACGCGGGGAGGCTCACCGAGTAAAATCCGCAGCATACATTTCCTCCTCAAACCACTTCTTAAGCCGTAGGGAAATAATTCTTCCAATTTTGATTGACCCGCTCAACGATATCCTCATTCGGGAGTATCTCCTCAGAATTCCTCTGCTTCATACGCGCATCAATCACAATGGGCAGCTTATAGCCAACATGATGATTGACCACTTCTGACTCCGCGTAAATATCTGTTGCAGGATTGAAATGGGTAAATACCGACCCAAGAAATGACGCCTGTGTTTTCACGGTTTCGGCAGCATTATCCACAAGAATGACCAGCGGCCACGAAGTTCCCCTGTCACGAAGAGCGGCTACCAGACGCTGGGGTAATGTTGGATCTTCCTCATAGGATGCCCCTGAAGCAGCAAGACAACCGCCGCAATAAGGCTGTACATCATGTATGCCTGGAATTACTCCCTCATCATAAGCACGCGGTAGGTCACGAATAGGGCTACCCACTCCGATCATGATCCCCTTACTGCCTGGATTCAGTTTCGTGCCTTTATCATTTACTTCATCATAAGATGTTTGGTTGAAAATCAATAAGTCTCCCGCGGGGTTGAAACGTTCCAGCACAGTCTCCAATAGCTTTGGAAAATCCGACAGCTCTACGGGTTCATTTGTAAGCAGCAAAAATCGTGTGCGGGATAGCTGACCTTCTCCCAAAATTCGGAATGCCGCGGCAAGGGTTTCCTGCGAGTAACTCACATGAACTACAGCCGAGGCCAGTGTTTGCGAGCCGGTCTCCGAATATGTCCATAATGAACGAACAGAAGGCATCACTAGGGGATAAGCTGGAGACAAAAGCCGTTGCAAAAAGTTACCCAGATAATGGTCCTCCTGACGAGGTTTGCTTAGAAGCGATACCGGATAGATAGCATCCTTACGATGCCACATCCGTTGGATATGCATCACAGAATAATCTTCCTCATTTGGCGGAACCAGACCTCGGATAGCAAATTCGGCCTCTGCCGGAATACGGTGCCCTCCCATTGGATCTTTGACTAACGGGAGCCGTCCACCTAACATCATAGAAGCGAAAAGCAGTTCTGGGACCCGTTCCGGTACAGGAGCGATAGCTGTAGCCATCAACGCTGGAGGACCACCAATAAAGAGCGATACCGGAAGTGCTTCTCCACTCAGCTTGGCTTCATGATGGTGGAAACCACCGCCCGTTCTTCGAGTATTCCAGAATAGATTGGCGGTATTATCATCCTGTATTTGGACACGATACATACCCAAACTATGTTCCTTAGATCTATTTATACTTTCCGTATATACAATCGGAAGTTCCACAAAGGGTCCAGCGTCAACCTGCCAGGTGGTAATACGGGGAAGCTCCTTCAAAGAGTCCCTATTACGGCAAATACCCAGTACTGGTGCTTCTCCTTGCGATACATTTTTGGTGCCGACCTTTAGCAAATCGATAAGCATGCTTTTCTCTTTCCATAAACCGCTTAAAGTGGGGGGATGTAAATTTTCACAAGCATTCATTAGAGATTTCATCAATTGTTCTGGACGCGGTCCGAATGCCTTTTCAACCCTTCTAACCGTCCCAAATAAATTCGTGGCTACGGGAAACGGTGTTCCCTTTACTTGGGTAAACAGCAAGGCTGGCCCTTCATTCTGGACGACTCTGCGGTGAATCTCTGCAAGCTCCAAATGAGGGTCCACGGGAGTGTCAATGACGGCAAGATCCTTATCCTTCCGTAATTGTTCTATCCATTGACGTAAATTACCGTATCCCAATATAGTACCTCCCTAGAACCGGCTCTATCCTACTGAATTAATCTCTCCGTTTACTCAGCTGCCATACGCGTACACTCATGTAACTTAGCACACCGAACAACCCGGCAATCAGTAATATATGGGCTAATGCCGCAAATATGTAGAGCCGATCGTTATCTAACGTAAACACAACAGCTGCACCGCTAACAACCTGTAACAGACATAATAATACAGCGGATACCCCCAGATTCTGCAGTTCTCTATTCCCTTTATGTTTCCAGAAGGCCAGATGACCAAGAATAGCTGTAAGAATAAATAGAAGCGCTGCGGCAATCCGATGTACAAATACGATGCCTACGCCACCCGATAACTCGGGAATCCATTCACCGTTACATAGAGGCCATCCCGAGCAGCCCCCACGGGAATCAGTATGACTCACATAGGCCCCAATGTAGACAACTATGTAAGAATATAACGCAGTAATCCACGTTAAGTTGCGGAAGCCCCTGCTAACGGGCTTACCTTCATCTACTGTAGCATCGGTTTTTTCAGCTTCATAACGTCTTTTGGAACCGAGGGCAAGCATTAGTGAGGAAGCAAAAGCAATTAAAGAAAAACCCATGTGCAGCGCCATTACGGCCGCAGATTGCGATTTCACAACCGCAAGCGCTCCCATACCTCCTTGGACGACTACAAATAACAGTGTCATGAACGCATAGGTCAATAGATCACGCCGATTTCTGGCATATCGCCAGAAGGCAATCATGGAAGCAAGAGATAACATGCCTGCCAATCCACTGAATAAACGGTGTGTATATTCGATCAAGGACCCCAAAGTATAAGCCGGAACAAGCTTCCCGTTACAAAGCGGCCATTCATTTCCGCATTCCAATCCTGAACCTGTCTTTGTCACGACTACTCCCCCAACTAATGCCAGGAACATGACAAGACAAGTTGTATAACTAAGCCATTTCAATTGATTTGTTGACAATGATATCACCCGCAGTATCTAAGAAATGAAGGACATGGTAAAGATACTTTCTTATATTTTGAAAAAAACACCGCTTCAGCTCAAAGGGGCAAAAGCGGTGTTATAACATTTACTTGTGAATACTTTGATAAACCTCAAGGGCTCTATCCAGGAAATTCTCAATTTCCTCACGGGACTTCCGAAGTTTACTTACAAAACGGACTAATTCTCTTCCATCACTGTAAGCGACAAAGCTAGGTATACCCAGTATATTCTGTTCCTGACTAACATCACCCACCGCATCCACATCCACTTCAACCAGCGTAAGGCGGCCGTTGTAGTTCTGCTCAAGTTCCGGCACAAATGGATCTATAAATTTACAATCGGAGCACCAGTCAGCTTTGAAAACAGCCACCGTTAATCTAGGCGATTGAATAGATACTTGAAATTCACCGGGAGAATTTATTTTGTCCATGGCTACCCGTCCTTTCTAAAGACACTCTAGTCTTCCCTTAAGTGAAGCAAAATGTGATCAGGAAGTCAAACAAAAACGTAAAAATATGAGACATAAGTCATATTATTCATTCATACGGGCACGTTCAGGCTGCAGTTTCATTAATGGCTTTAACAGCTTTTGCAGGGCTTTCGGATAGCTGGCAACCTCTTCCCTGCTAATTACACCCAATACGATAAGGAGTACAAGATAAATGATGACGACCGTAGCTCCCACAACAAGGCAAGTAAATAGAAACGCAAGACGGGCAGGCATTACTTGAGTCAACATAATTCCTGCCTCATTCAGCACATAGCCAATGCCCCCGGAGGCAATCACCGCCATTGCGAAACCACCCCAGCGTTTGCCCATAATTCTAAAGTCAACTACAGACTTTAACATTCGTATGTTAAGCATCGTAATGACTATAAAGCAAAGTGCAGTTGCTCCAATAATTCCATAGATACCGAACACCTTGCTTAGGAAAAAGCTTGCCACAAGCTTCACGATAATCCCGGCCAGTACATAATACATGGAGATACGCGACTTCCCCATCCCCAAAAGAATGGAGTTGGTGGTCATCATTGTAATCTGAAAAATCGTTCCCAGGGTAAGCATGGCTACAATTCCGCTTCCATCCAAGCTTTTGAATAGCAAACCGTTAACTGAATAGGCGGCAACTACAAGCGAAAGGACAATGGGCGTTCCTGTTAAAATAGAGATGCGTAGCGCTAGTGTTACTTGGCGCTTAAGATGATCATGATCACGACGAGCGAAGGCTGCCGAAATAATAGGGATAAGAGATGCACTTAGAGCTATAGCAAGTATAGGTGGAATACCCGCCACACTTTGAGCCCGGCTCGTCAAATATCCTAACGTTGTTGTAGCCGCATCCCGACCCACTTGATCGATAAGAAGCGGAATAGCAATAGAGTTATCAATTAAATTTACAGCGGGAACCGTCAGAGATGAAAGTACTATTGGAATAGATAACTTAAAAATGTCCTTATAAATCCCCAGCATGGGCAGCTTTGGCACCGGAGCATAATTCAGTGCCGCTATTTTATCATCACGTCGCAACTTCAAGGAGTAATACAGCATAATAGCAAAAGCAGCTATACTGCCAAGAACACTACCGAATGAAGCTCCAGCCGCCATTGTAGTATTGTTAGAGCCATTCTTCATCAATAAATAAGCAAGAAGTATTGCCGTAACCACTCGTGCGACTTGCTCTGTGATCTGTGAAACTCCGTTTGCCATCATATAATTTCTACCCTGGAAATACCCTCGCATAATTGCGGTAGCAGGGAATAAAAGAAGAGCTGGGGCTATTGCGCGAATCGCCAGGGCAGCTTCAGGGAGCTTCATAACATTGGTTGCAAAGTAAGGTGCTCCTATGTACAGCAGTATAGTAATAACTATACCTGCAGCTCCGGCGAACAGAAGAGCAGCCCTGTATACTTGCTGTGCTTCTTCCTCTCGATGGAGGGCATAACGCTCTGAAACCATTTTACTGAGTGTACTCGGTATACCAGCAGTCGCTACTGCAAGCAACATCAGATAAATATTATTGGCCGCACCGAAGGAAGCATTGCCTACACTATCGAATATATGCTCCAACGGTACACGCTGGGCGAGCCCTAGGACACGTGCTATTAAAGCGGCGGCAGCCAGAATAAGCGTACCTTTGACAAAAGATTCTTTCTTGGACAAACGGTTTCGCCTCATTTTCTAAGATAAATTACCGGCCAATCCAGATAAAGAAGAGGATGACCATCGCGATTTGCAGAATAATTTTAACGAACGTACTACTGAGTAGACCAAGCAGTGAGCCTAAACTTACTTTAGCTGCCTTCCTCGGTGCGGAGCCTGCTAGTAACTCCCCGATAAACGCTCCCGCAAAAGGCCCGATAATAAGCCCGATTGGAAAGAAAAATGCACCGGTGATAATTCCAAGCGTTGAGCCAATGACTGAGTAACGTGAGCCACCGAATTTTTTGACACCCCACGCCCCGACCACATAATCCGCTACAAAAAGAGCAACGACGATTAAGGTCTGAACAATCCAGAACCCGGTACCAAAAGGCTCAAAGGAAAAGAACCAGCCGTAGACGAAAAAGGCCAGATAAATCGCCAGTGCCCCCGGCAAGATGGGATATACGGCACCGGCCATTCCGATAACAAATAAAGCGATAATGAGAATCCAACCCAGGATAGTCAAATACGCTCACTCCTATTGTTTTTTTATCTAACCGTTACACTGTCCCCGGATATCTTTGCATCAGATAAAATATACTTTTGTATCACTTCTGCAATTCCATCCTCATTGTTCGAAGCTACCACAACATCCGCTTCCTGCTTAACTGTCTTTTGGGCATTACCCATGGCTACTCCAAGACCCGCTTTTTGAATAACGGCAAGATCATTAAGACTATCCCCGACGGCAACAACCTGAGACATATTGATTCCGAGTAATTTGCAAACGGACTTAATACCTGACGCCTTATTCACACCTAAAGGGTTAATCTCCAAATTATAGGGAGAGGAATTGGTAACCTCAAGTCCCCCCATATCCTGAAGCCGCATTAACACCTTGTGGCGAATATCGTTATCCTCCGTGCTGTAACCGAATTTAAGCCATTCTCGGTTCTTTACGTCTCCGTCCCAATTGTCCTGCTTGTGCACCTCATTCAAGGAATACGCCCAGAACCAGATGCCGTATTCTATTGCCATTTCATGCATTTTCGTTACGAGCTGCGGGTCCATCAGGGAACGCCGGTACAATTGATTCGGTGCTCTCCATACTTCACTCCCGTTTACAGTTACCATCGGTGTCAGCAAGCCTAACTGTTCCGCATAAGGAAGTGCACTACGAAATGCACGTCCAGTAGACAAACAAACATATACACCTGCGTTTTTTGCCTTTTGAATCCATTTTGCCGTCTCGGGTGTAATTAACTGTTCATCATTAAGCAGGGTTCCATCCATATCCAATGCAAGCAGGCGGTATTTGGCAGTCATATGCCACCCCTCCATTCTTGTATGCTCTCCTATTGAGTAGCTGTTTTATTTGTAGTATCATCCGTTGTTGAAGTTGCAGATTGGAGGCTTTTCTTCGGCACTCCGTCAAGTCCATATTCCCAATCATAGGCATCAAATATCTTACGCGCTACAGGCGCGGCACTGCTTGAACCGAAACCACCCTCAGGAATTATTACCGCTACAGCTAGCTTCGGATTGTTGCGCGGAGCGTAGGCAATAAAGACCCCGTTATCGCGTACCTTACCCTTAGCAACTTGCTGAGAGGTTCCCGTCTTCCGGGCAAAATCATAAGGGAAGTCATTAAACGAACTCACCTCACTGTTCATGCCACGCTTGATCTCATCCCAATACGCTTGATCAAACTCCACTTTGTTTAATACCTCACGTGAAAACTTTTTAACCACATTCCCCGAAGGGTCGGTAATCTTACTTATTAACTGAGGTTTAATCCGTTCACCCTCATTGGCCAAGGTTGAGGCATACTGTGCAAGCTGCAGCGCAGTATAACCGCCCTGTTGACCAAATGAAGCATAGACAAGAGCCGCTTGAGTACTACCGTTGGATTCTTTGTCGTAATAGTTCACTTTACCCTTCTGCTCACCAGGAAGACCGCTTTCTGTCAATACTCCAAGGCCAAATTGTTTCATGTAATTATCCCAGACATCCAACCCTTTATCCTGATATTTTAAATAGAGGTTTTTACCCACCTTATCAACCATAAATACATTGGACGACTTCTCAATCGCTTTGGATGGATCCATGCTCCCATAGACGTGGCTTGAGGCATTTCTGACACTAGTTTCATGTCCCGCTTTACCGAAATAAGCAATCCCTTTGTCTTGATACACATAAGATGTACTAAAGAAACCCTCATTCAGGCCGATTAGAACACTTAAAGGCTTAATGGTCGAGCCTAGAAACACAGTGGAATCCAAATTATTACCAGATCTTCCTGAAGAAATGGAGTTAATGGTTCCGTTTTGATAATTGTTAATGATTTTAGACCAAACTTCCGGATCTAATCTTTCCGTTGTAAACACATTGGTATCATAATCCGGCATGCTGGCCATAGCGATTATTTTTCCGGTATCTACTTCCATGGCAACAGCATAACCCGTTAGCGCATCTGGATGTAGCTTTCCTAATACAGGATTTTTATGAAGCCAGTTAATTTGGTCGGTTATAGCCTGCTCTGTTTTCAACTGAACATTCTTGTTAATCGACGTCCATATATCGTTGCCTTTTGTTGGAGGAACAACCTTCTCAATCTTTTCGGCCATATTTTGAGCATTAATAGATATTTCCTGATACCCATTTTGCCCACGGAGTTCCCGTTGATACTGTAATTCAAGGCCGTCAAACCCAACAAACTCGTCATCTTTGTACGTGAGTCCCGGATCTGGGGTATTCTTAGTTGCATTTATAATATTCTGATATATAGCAAGACTGTTGGAGTACTTATAAAGCTTAATATACCCAACCGTTTGTACGGCTACAGTATCCTTGTCATAATGGCGGACGCTCTCCTCCACCACTTCAAGGCCGGGGTAGTCGTTCTTATGTTCCATAAAAAAGGCTACTTCTTTCTGGGACAAATCAATCTTAATCCGGCGGGGGGTATAACCCTGGAATTTCTTGAAGTACAAATCCATCGCCTCAATGACTTCCTCTTTAGTCATCTTCACTTCATCAGCCGCTCCATATGTGTTGAAAGCAGCTGTCAAATTAGCAGCCAATGCATCAGACTTAGCCTGAGCTTCGGGTTTAAGCACGGTCTTTCCTGTTTCCTTATTTAACTCTTTAGCCGTATAATCCTTGGTTAGAGTAATATATAATGACTGAACTGGCGTAGAATAAGCGAGCTTCTCGCCCCCATCCGCAAAGATAACTCCACGCATGGCAGCTAAAGGTACATTCTTGACTTCCCGATTCGTCTCGACCTCACTTAATGTAGGACCTTCCACAAATTGCAGCACAGCTAAACGAACAATAATGACGCAGAAAATAACAAACGTGCTGAAAAAGAAGATATTAATCCGCAGTCCCATGGAGCTTTTACTGTTGGACTCGTCCGAGGGCGAGCCTTGTTTACCGAAGAGGCTCACATCTTTCTCTCCTTTATAGATAATATGGTTTGAAGCCTGACCTATTGTAACACGGACGACTCAAGCATGCTTGGGTCACAGCACACTCTCCCTGAGATGAGTATCACTGAAATCTGTAGAATTAAACCAATCGCCGCTTTGCGCCCAAGTGGAATCCAGCGGGATCCACGCTTTCCGTTCATCTATATATACTTCGTTCCACGCATGAGGGCCGTATCCTCCGACTCCGTCATAGCCTTGACCGGTCACAACCCGTACCTGCAGGTTCTGTGAGCGGGCCATTACCGCATAGAGACGGGCGTAATCAATACACACTCCAAGCCGGGTATCGAAGGTATCTTTCGGATTTTGTTCATGCCAAACGCGGTTTTTCTCGTAATTTTCCGCTTTCGCGTAATCATAGGAGATTCGAGTTCCTACCCAATCATATAACAACCGTGCCTTCTCTTCCTGACTGTTGCTTTTGCCGACAATTTTAACAGCAGCGCCCTTAATATCAGACGGAATTTCACGGTCAATCACTTCATATTTACGCCGAAGAATGTCATCCATCTCTGCTGCCACAATCTGGGTCAAGATAGGAAGCTTCGCTTGAACCGTCTTACCCGCGATCGGTTCAATTACAGCCGCCGCACTTTCCCTGTATACAGGAGAAGACTCGATGTAGCGACTGAACCCACTGTCAGGATTCAGACCTACTGCAACGAATAGTACAATTATAATAACCAGGCAGCGCGAGACCCCAATTAGAGCTCCGATCACCCCTCCGCCTAAACGGCTTAAGGAAGTGACCTTTCGGTCGCCCATTCTCAGAGGCCGTCGTCTCTGCAATGGCAATAAAGGAGATAGAAGCCCAAGGATGAAGCGGATAATGCTATAACTAACCATAAGGATCACTATAAAACGTACCAACGTAGATTCTGACAACACAGAGGTGCCTGTATAGTAAATCTGCTGCCAAGCATTTAATTCTAGATCTGGAATCTTAATTTCCGCCGCCCATTGTTGAATACGAGGCGAGAGATAAAGAGTTCCCAGGACGGCTAAAAATATGGAAACAATCGTTATTAGACCTGAACCTAGTAGTCCAAGTAATTTGCCGATCGAAATAAAGAAGCCCCTGCTCAAACCCTGCACTACAGAAAAGGCAACGATGAGCAAAAGGGCGACTGAGATCATATTTGCCTCACTCAGACGTTCTAACCACACGTTCAGCATGAAGTCCCTCCTGTCGCTGCGCTGCCGCTCTTGTGTCTACTGCTCATTATTTACCTGCAGCTCCCTGCTGTTTGCTTGCTTCCTCAATAAAGGTCTTCATAGTGTCCGTAACACTCCATTTACCCAGACTTACGCCCCTGAAGGTAACATCCACCTTATCTTGACCCGCTGTTCCTTTGACTTCTATATTCGGACTTGTAATCGTAAAGGTCCCGTCGTCATTCACTGTGTATACGGCATCCTTTGCTTCCTTAAGCATAACTTCCTGTGCTTCGCTCTTAAGGGTGCTTACTGTCCCTTCCTTGACCTTATCTACTGCATTTCCCAACTGATCCATCGTAACGCCGCTATAGATGAAAAGACCTACCACGATAATAATTACAATTGCCCATTTCAATACAGTCTTGACCAGATTTACTACTGCAAACAATAATACAAGCGCAATAACGATAACCAACCAATTTTCTCTAATAAACTGTGACCACACCTGCGTATCCATCAACTTTACAACACTCCTGTCACCTGTTTTCCACTAAGGTCAATCTTATGCCGCTTGAATTACACGGTTATTAATTATTATACATGAATGCCCATCATAATTCATGGTTCCCGAATAGTCAGTATTCTGGTGGATTGTTCCACAATGTACCCACACTCCATTCAATAGGCGGATAAAAAAACGGTATAAGCCCACCATGTCCCACGTAAAGTACAAGTAGCAGTCCTATTCTCTCAAAAATGTTTATTAAGTTTGCCCGGGTTATCCAGGCCAAGAGGTAGGCTAAGGAGGAGGTACTATCCTATGAAAACAGCGCTATGGCTCTATTTATTTCTTTTCTTGGCGTTCTTTGATTTACATGCCCAATATCCTATTCTGACGCCGTTCGCCTTATCACTTGGGGCTGGTCCCGCCTTTATAGGCTGGATGATGGGTATGTACTCACTGACACATCTTCCCGGTAATCTGCTGGCCGGTGTGCTTATTGATCGAAAAGGGAGCCGGCGCTATATTGTGTTCAGCTTGGTGACCGCAGGCTTTATACTTCTGCTGCAGGCACATGCCCAGCTTCCTTGGCATCTGCTCCTGCTGCGTGCTGCAAGTGGTTTTGCACTGGCCTTTCTATCTCCTGCTTGTATGACACTTCTAGCCTCGCTGTCAACGGATGCTGCAGTACAAGGTAAATACATGTCCGGCCATGGAATAGTCCACACCTTAGCTTCTGTCGTCTCCCCGGCAGCTGGTGCTGTTATCGTAGCCAAGGCGGGGTTCGCCGGAACCTTCAGTACTCTAGGCTGGCTGCTGATTGCAACAGGAATCATGGCCTTTTTTAGCGTACCAAAGCCCTCACAATTGGAGTCTGTAACCCCGGCCTCCATTTCCTTGAAGCAGGCCTCTATTCCGGAAGAAGAACAATCAGCTAAGAAACCTGTTCCGGGTATCGTGACGCTTTTCTCCAGACGTTATTTTCTATTACCCTTTTTCGTATCCTGCTCCCAAGGCGTATTATTCTTTGAATTACCGCTTTCCCAAAGCGGCGGGGGCAGCGCGGGTATTCTCTCCACAGGAATCCTGCTGTCACTCCTCAGCCTAGGCGCGTTGTTGACACTTAGCATGTTTTTTCTAAACCGCCTTGCTCCCGCCAAAAGAATTGCAGCGGCTCTGCTTGCTATGGCCTTCTGTTTCTTCTCCCTTGCAGCCTTCCGCACCATACCGGTAGGTGTTATTCTTTTCGCTCTAGGTGCGGCCAAGGGAGTTCTGTTCCCCGCTATGGCCTCACTGTTCATTAGTCTAGGCGGTCCGGGGCGGCTCGGCAGAACCTTTTCACTGCAGTCGATTGCGATGTCATTAGGTGCTTTTGCCGGACCGGTAACAGCAGGAGCCTTAAGAAATGAAATATCACCTTATTTCATTGCCTTTCTACTGCTGATGACAGCCTTGATTCTTCTCCCACCCGGCAGCGCGCAGAGGTCATCCCGCATTCAGAAATGGAAGGGAAGAGCCGCTTAGACCTCCTTAGCCTATTTTTCCCACCACAAAATTCACTAGGCTGAAATACAAGAGTTACTTGGGTTTTTACATACTATACCTTGTAGTAACAACCTCAACTCTGAAAGCGTGGTGAGACTAATGAGTGATCCTTGTTGCCATAAGCCTATACCTACTCCTTATCCCGCAGTTTTAATGACTTCTACAACTGCTATTCTGGTACTGTACATCCTGTTGGTGATTATCCTTCGCGCCGGCGTGTTCTAAATCTCCTTCCCTGCTTCAGACCATTTGCGGCTGTCCCCTAAGTAGATTTCTACAAACGGAGACAGACTTGCCATTTTCTCAAAACGCTAAAAAGTGAGCAAAGCAGCGATTCTTCCATTAATGGAGAATCGCTGCTTTACGTTTTTGATCCACTGCGGTTTGCTACAGGAAATTATGAGTAAGCGAAAGCCAGCCGATCTCAATCTTCTGAATGGCTTTTTAGAGGCTGGTCTTGACGCTGGTCCAATAGCCTCGTGAGACACCGGAATGGGCTGGATTCCTGCACTTTGTACAACAATTCAGCTCGTGAGCCCCCGGAATGGCTAGGAATCCTGCACTTTATACAGCAATTCAGCTCGCGAAGCCCCGGAATGGGCTGGAATCCTGCACTTTATACAACAATTTAGCTCGTGAGCCCCCTGAATGACTGGATTCCTGCACTTTATACAGCAATTCAGCTCGCGAAGCCCCGGAATGGGCTGGATTCCTGCACTTTATACAACAATTTAGCTCGTGAGACACCGGAATGGCACGGATTCCTGCACTTTATACAGCAATTCAGCTCGTAAGCCCCCGGAGTGGCAGGATTCCTGCACTTTATACAACAATTCAGCTCGTGAGCCCCCGGAGTGGCAGGAATCCTGCACTTTAGCATAAGAAATTTATGGAAATGAGACAGCGGTCGCCCAAAGGTTTTCCAAAGGAAAACCAGCCTCGAAAGCATAGGCTGTCTCCGTATTTTCACCAGTAAGGATAATAAAAAATCTGGAAAGCACAGCGAATGGGACAACGGTCTGTTTGCGAAGCCTTCTCACCAGCGCCACAGGCTGTCTCAACACAAAAAGTGTTCCAAACAGCTATTTCAGAAATTTTGAACTGTCCCCTTTTCTTTTACGACATTTCCCGGGGAATGTTGTAAAAAGAAGAACCTCCGGTTGTTAAATTTATCGAACCTTAGGTAAAATAAAGACAAGCCTGTTATATACCACTCAACCGGGGAGGCAGAGAGCATGTCCATTTATATTATCGTAGAAGGCAAGAATGACCGCAGCCGGTTAAGACGCCTACTAATGGAGGATGTCGAAATTCTTTGTACCTTTGGATCCCTGAACACACTTAAGCTTGAAACACTGCGCCAAAAAGTAGGAGACGAAGAAGTATACCTGTACATGGACAATGATAGCTCAGGCAAAAAAATCCGCGGTATTCTGCGTGATGTTTTCCCAGATGCCGGACATATTTATACACGGAAAGGGTATGCAGGTGTTGAGCACACCCCTGATGAATACAACATTACTCAGTTAGAAAAGGCAGGGTTAGAGGAATATATTGTGTATCCAGAACCGCTTCCTTTATTTTGAGTATGAATATAAAAAATGCCTTTTCCGATCTACTCCCTCATTTAGAGGAACTATCGAAGAAGGCATTTTGTATGGTTACTTTTCTTTGGCTAGCTGTGTGACGACATCCGCCAGATACTCAGGGGTAATATTCTCGGTATCGCCAGCATTGTACAGCGCACGCAAGTTGTTCTTACGGTCTACTAATCCAATTAGGTTAGCGTGGGCAAAATTATCCTTTTTATTCCCAGCGATTAGGACCTTGAAGGAGTCAGCGGCCAGCTTGCGGATTTGCTCTTGTTCTCCGCGCAGGAAATACCATCCATCGTAATTGGCATGAAATCGGTCAGCGAATGTCTTGATCGCCTCCGGCGTATCATTCTCAGGATCGAATGAAATAGAGATAAAAGCTACGTCCTTACCAAACTCACCGCTTTTCATAAGCAGGTCTTGTGTCTGCGATAGAGTAAAGGTCGTAATAGGACACACATCGGGGCACTGTGTAAAAAAGAAGTATACCAGGCGAGCTTTTCCCTCGGTGTCGGCAAGGGTCACCGTTTGACCATCTACATTTTGGAGCGAGAAGTTTTGCACTTGTCCGATCATCGGAAGCTTCTCTTTACCAAAGTCCAGAGAGTTAGCAGCCAGATAACCGGCCATAGCCAGTGCCAGAAGAAGCATCAGCCATGTCCACTTATATTTTTTAATGAGAAGCAAGTGCATCTCTCCCTTACCCATGAGTCGTATTCAGAACAAGTACAATCAGACTTACCATCAAATAATTAATGGAGAAGAAGAAGCACATCTTAGCCCATGCATCATCATCCTTGGCTCTAAAGCCCTTTAAGGTCAGGTATAGCCAGACAATGGACAGACCCGTAGAGATAACTAGGTAAAAGACACCCGCATAATCGTAAACGTACATTACTATCGAAACGGGTATAAGTAATGCGACGTATGGAATCATTTGAATCTTGGTTCGGAAAGTTCCTTTCACAACCGGTAAAAGCGGGAATCCAGCAGCACGATATTCCTCTTTGCGGCGAATACCCAATGCCCAAAAATGAGGAGGCTGCCATAGAAACAGGATGGCGAATAGCAGCCAAGCACCCAAATCCACTGTCCCCGTTACGGCTACGTAACCGATTACAGGAGGCATTGCACCGGAAATTGCGCCTACGGATGTGCTCCATGTAGAAGTTCTCTTTAACCAAAGTGTATAAACCACTACGTATACAAACATCCCCAGAATACCGAACAATCCGGCTAAAATACCGGAAAAAGCAAACAATACCAGCAGTCCGGATATTCCAAGACCGATCGCATAGATTAATACGGTCATCGGCTTCAATCGCCCGGTGGGTAACCCTCTTTCCCGAGTCCGCTCCATCTTCATATCGAGATCTCGATCAAAATAGTTGTTAAATACGCAGGCAGATGCCATAACGAGCATAGTGCCGAGCAAAGTCAGTATGAGTCTTCCGTACTGAACGTCCCATGCAGATGCGAGCCAATATCCCGCAAAGGCCGCGATCAGATTCGACCGGATAATTCCGGGTTTGGTCACAGTAATAAAATCACGCCAGGTTGACCCCTCTTGGGGTGACTTGGCAGACATTGCTGCGGAATCGGAAGAAGCTTGATATCTCCATTGATTGTCCACGCTTGTGTTCCTCCTTCAAAACATCTTCTTACGGTTCCGCGAATGAAAAAGTCTCTTGCTGTTAACTTTATCATAACAAACCCCTAAAGACTTTGACAATCATTGACCATGATGTTCATTAATTCGACAATTCCGTGACAACATTTATTTCAAAAGCAAATAACATGGCTCTAAATTGGGTAGTTAATTAATAGAGACCATATGTATAAAGGAGAACTGTCCTATGGATACCGCTACACATGTAGTTATGGGCCTTGGCCTAGCCGGGCTTTCCTTCGTCGATCCTGTGGTTAGCTCGAATCCTGCACTCTCCGGGGCAGTTATGCTTGCGACCGTGCTTGGTTCCCAAGCCCCCGATGCGGATACCGCACTACGCTTGAAAGACAACGCCTTGTACATCCGTAATCACCGGGGAATCACACATTCCTTACCTTTTTTACTGATTTGGCCGGCATTTTTAACGCTGGTGATTTCACCTTTCTTCGGGATAACTAGCCTTCAATCTATCGGACATCTTGCCCTTTGGAGCTTCATTGCTGTGGCCATACATGTTTTCTCAGATCTTTTTAATGTATATGGCACTCAGGCAGCACGTCCCTTTACGGAAAAATGGATCGCCTGGAATATTATCCACATCTTCGACCCCTTTATATTTGGGAGTCATTCGGCGGCAATTGTGCTCTGGATTAGTGGTATGGTTCCACCCGCTCCGTTATTTATTACGCTGTATGTTTGTATCACCATTTATTATTTATGGAGAACCACTGTTCATTACCGACTCACGAACAATATAAAGAACAAGGATGTACGGCATGATTCCAGTGACCGCTACATTGTAATCCCAACAATTACACCTAGACGTTGGAATATCGTTAAAGCGAAGATAGACGGGAGCTATGATGTAGGACAATTAATCAATGGCCATCTCAAATGGCTCAAGCATGCGATCAGTTCCACCCACCCGGCGGTTGAACATTCTAAGGCTCATCCCGATATACAAGCTTTTTTGTACTTTACCTCCTACGCCGTAGCAGAAGTAGAAGAACTTCCCTCTGGTTATATTGTACGCTGGGGTGACGTTCGTTATTTGCATCGCAAGCAATTCCCATTCGTTGCTGTTCTCGTCATGGATAACCAATATCACCCCTTGAATACTTATGTAGGCTGGCTTAGCAGTGACAAGCTGGATGAAAGATTTGCCTTAGACTCCGGGACATGATGCTTTACATCAGCATATATTAATTGACTATTGACTCCTTTACCTAGTTGAGGCACAATCACCATAAAGCGTAAAGAAACCCGTCAGAGATTAGCTCTGCGGGTTTCTTTATGAAATAAGACAGAAGAGCTGACGCATCAGACAGCCTCTAATGTAAAAGAAAGGAATATGGTCTTCATGGGCAAAGGTCTTTCTCTTTGGTTTGCGTGTTCTTCTATCCTTATCCTCACCGCTGCCTCTATTGCTATCAGTTATAACGTGTGGATAGCACTTTTGCTTGGAGTTGCCTGTGTGCTTAATATCGGGTGGGGCTTTATCATTAAAGCACGCCGAAGACGAGGTTAAGATTCAATCATTTACGCTTAGCGGAAAGGAAGGAAACCCATCCGTTCTTTTACACCTGCTAAAGTCTCAGCCGCGAGGAACCGAGCTTTTTCCGCACCTTCGGCTAAGATATCGGTAATCGTACCTGAACTGCGGATTTCATGATACTTCTGCTGTAGAGGTTCAAGGGTAGCAACCACTACTCCAGCTAGATCTTTTTTGAATCCACCATACCTTTGACCTTCATACTGATCAGCTACCTGCTGCAGTGTCATCCCTGCAAATTCAGCGTAGATAGACATTAGATTACTGATCTCCGGTTTATTCACCGTATCATATTTAATTTCACTGCCGGAGTCCGTGGTAGCGCGGCTGAATTTTTTGCTGATAACATCCGGCGGATCCAACAACGCGATGTAGCTTCCAGCATTCGGGCTGCTCTTGCTCATTTTCTTGGTTCCGTCGTCCAATGACATAATACGGGCGCCCACCTCTGGAATAAACGGTTCGGGAATAGTGAAAAATTCTCCAAAGCGGTGATTAAAGCGTCCTGCCAAATCACGGGTTAATTCCAGATGTTGCTTCTGATCTTCTCCTACTGGAACAAGGTCAGCGTTATATAAAAGAACATCGGCTGCCATGAGCGAAGGGTAGACAAACAATCCCGCCCCAACCGATTCTTTACCGGAAGATTTGTCTTTGAACTGAGTCATCCGCTCCAATTCACCCATGTTAGTGAGTGTTGTCATCAACCATCCCAGTTCTGCATGCTGTGGTACATGAGACTGCATGAACACGTTCGCTTTGGCTGGGTCGATACCTGCGGCAATATATAGTGCAGCTACCGACTCGGATTGCTCACGAAGCGCTGTAGGCTCCTGTGGAACCGTAATCGCGTGCAGATCTACCACCATGAAATAACATTCGTTCTCATGCTGTAATTTTACATAATTCTTGATAGCTCCAATGTAATTCCCGATCGTGAGCGATCCGCTGGGTTGAATTCCCGATAATACCTTTTTAGCCATAATATACGCCTCCGTCTTCTAATTTAATTCTGATTTTGACTTCCGTGAACGCAAAAAAGGCCACATCCGAAAGGGACGTGTGCCGTGGTGCCACCCTTATTCGCTGAAATCCCATATTGTACAGGGGAACAGCCTTATAGCTTCCTTTAACGGGGAAGAGCCGGCCGGTCTACTAGGGTCTAGAATCCCGTTCAAGCGCGGCACTCAGGGGTCCATTCATCAAGAGGTTTCCACCGGTTCGCATCATCCACCGGCTTTCTGAAGGTCCCTCTCCTGCCTACTTATCCCCGTCATCACATTACCATGATTTATTGTTGCATACATCATAGAACTTAAAAAGGAACTTTGTCAATTCCTTAACTGCTGGAACATAAATCTGTTATGATAAGGTTACCATGTTCAATTCCGATAACAGTTACGATAAAGGAGCAAATCTCATGAAACAGGTGACCAAAGGGCATTGGGGCGGTTATGATACTTATATTTTGCACAGCCGCGAACTCGAACTCACGATATTGCCACGGCTTGGAAATAGTGTAATCTCCCTGTGGGATCGCAAAGAGAACCGGCATATTCTTCGAGGTCCTGATGAAAGTGATCAAGCCTTTTTTATGCAAAAACCTTACCACTTCGGTATTCCACTATTGGTTCCCCCAGGACGTATACGCAAGGGACATTTTCAATTCGAAGGTGTGAATTATCAATTTGATCAAAATACTGCCGGTGATAACCACATCCATGGTCTGCATAGAACACAATCCTGGTGTGTTAGCGACATAGAGGAAGACGAGGAAGGCTGCGCGGTGACTACAGAGTTTCGCACAGAGGATGATCCTCAGTGGATGAGACAATTTCCGGTTCCACTTCAGTTTGAAATGACATTCCGGCTTCAGGATGACAAGCTGAAACAGAGTCTAAAGGTTACAAATCTGGGGGATCACCGTATACCTTTCGGAATGGGTTATCACACCTGGTTCATGATTGACGGTCAACCCGAGCGTTGGAATCTTAAGCTTCCTGTAGAAAGTATATACGAGTTAACTGATGAACTACTTCCGAGTGGCAATGTGACTGAATTAGGGTCTTTAGATATACTGAACGAGGGAATGAATCTGCGAGGGACTGATTTGGATACCGCGCTGCGCATTGGAGCCAAAAGACCTGCCGAAGCTTTGCTGCTGCGTGATGACGGTTATGGGCTTCGTTATACTGCTGATGAGAATTGGTTTCGGCACTGGGTAGTATACACAAAGGGATCTGCTGATCAGTTCCTATGTGTAGAGCCTTATACTTGGCTGCCAGATGCACCGAACGTTTCAGACGATCCCGAATTTACAGGTTTGCTTGTATTAGAGCCGGGTCAGACCTTGGAGTTATCAACATTCCTTGAAATGATTTATCCTGTAACTCACTAAGATTTACCAGCCTTACAACCTACCTGATAAATGCATGAATTGTAGTCTCCGCGCTCATACTATCTTCACAACGGGCGAAGGAGGTGACAAACATGGGTCAAGCAGGTCAAAACCAAGGTGGTCGTCGCAGTAGCCGTAACAACCTGATCGTTCCGCAAGCTAATCAAGCATTGCAACAACTGAAATACGAAGCAGCTCAAGAGCTTGGAGTTACCATCCCTCAAGATGGGTATTATGGAAACTATACTTCCCGCGAAACCGGTTCTTTGGGAGGATATATCACCAAACGTCTCGTACAACTGGCAGAGCAACAATTGTCTGGTCGTTCGAATTCGTAACAATATTTCTTTATCCGGTTAAAAACCTCTTCGGGTTTTGATCCGAGTAGCTTTTAAGCCTTCTACGCCTCTTAATTGAAGCGTAGAGGGCTTTTGCATGTAAGAAGCTATTCTGTGTATGTATTGTTCTTAGCCGTAAAGTTGGTCAGAGCCCGTATCTGCTTGCGCTCCCCGAGGATAGCGGATCATCAGGTTAGCCATATTATAGTTAGACTCCAAAGTAGCATCCACGACAACCATCCCTTGCATGATCGCAAATTCATAGCTAATTTCGCCATGTGTCCATCGTTTCTTATACCTTAAGCTTTCCAGAGCCATATTGCGGAAGGAAGATTGCTGAACCACTGACATCCCCTCACACTCCACACTGAAAGCTCCGCTGCGTCCAGTAAGCGGGTTATGTCGAATTCCAAATTTACCGATTACATTGTTTCGTATTTGCACAAATACCGTTCCAGAGGATAAACCTGACAACTCCTCCTGCAGTTCTTTAAACACTAAATCTAGTTGACGTGCCAATGATAATTGTTCACTCTTAAGCATATATTTCCCCCTTAGCGTACTGATCTTATATATATATAAGACTTAAGGCTGATTATAGGGTACTTACATATGTCATTCAACATTATTCAACAAAATTGGGTGAATATTCCTACAAATGCGCATTATTCACTATTTTTTGTTATATATTCCTCTGAAAAATGAGCATTTTCGACAATATGGATATAAAAAAAGACCTCCTTTTCAGGAAGTCTTTCGTATTAACACTCCATTTTGATTAAATACAATATATTACTCAAGCTAAATCCTTGGTCATTTCTAAGAATTCAACAATATCTGCGGTTATTAAATCAGCCGCGCCCTGCCAGAAATCAGGTTGTGTAAGGTCAGCTCCCAAATGCTTAGCTACCAAGGCCTCCAGTGTCATAACACCCGTATCCCGCAGGAGATCATCATATTTGTCCGCAAAGGTTGCTCCCTCTTGCAGAGCCAGGCGATATAGACCTGTGCTGAACATGTACCCAACAGTATAGGGGAAATTGTAGAAAGGAACCTCCGTTGCGTAGAAATGCAGCTTGGAAGCCCAGAAATGAGGATGATACTCGGAAAGAACACCACAATAAGCTTCCTTCTGAGCCTCCTCCATTAGAGCACACAGTTCTTCCGCATGAACTAAACCTTCCTTGCGCTTTTCGTAAAAACGGGTTTCGAACAAGAAGCGGGCATGAATGTTCATAAAAAAGGATACGCTGTTCTGAATTTTGTTCTCCAATAGGACCAGCTTCTCTTCTGCACTGCCTGCGGACTTAACTTGAGCATCGGCTACAATGACTTCCGCAAAGGTTGAAGCAGTCTCCGCTACATTCATGGCGTAATTTTGGTTAAAGACCGGTTGATCATCCAGCAGATAAGAATGATAAGCGTGCCCCAGCTCATGAGCTAGTGTAGACACACTTGTTGGTGTACCGCTATAGGTCATAAAAATCCGTGATTCCTTACGTTCAGGGAAAGAAACGCAGAAGCCGCCGGGACGTTTGCCGGGGCGATCCTCTACTTCAATCCAGTTGCTATTAAAAGCATGTTCTGCAAAGTCAGCCATCTTCGGACTAAATTTGCGGAATTGGGTAACAATATCGGCAGCCGCATGATCATAAGAAATTTTTCCGGATGATTTGCCAATCGGGGCCTCGACATCAGCCCAGCCAAGGGACTCCATGCCAAGCAGCTTCGCCTTGCGCTCAAGATAGGACACAAGTGCAGGTTTAGTGTTACCTATTACTTCCCACATCACATTCAGCGTTTCATGGGTCATACGATTAATGTTTAGCGGATCTTTCAGAACATCTTCCCATCCTCGGCCTTTATACAGTTTCAAGCGAAAACCGCCTAAGTGGTTCAATGTATCTGCACAGAAATCCGCAACTCCGCCCCAAGCCTCTTCCCATTTACGGAACATAACTTCTCGGACCTTCGGGTCGGGGTCATCCAATTTGTTAAAAGCCTGCCCTGCTGATAGAACCTTATCCTCAAAAGGAATCGCAATTGAACCCACTATCGTCTCATAATGCTCGCTCCAGCCATGATATCCGTCTACTGCAAGCTCCAGTGCCATACTTTCCAGCTCGGGGCTCATTTTCTCACGGGCTAGATCACGGCTTTCAGTGAGCACGAATGTTAGAGGTGCGATTTCCGGACGGGCCATCCATTGCGTCCATACTTCGTCACTTGTCTGACGCAGCACGTTGTCAAACTCCGATCGAATGCCCTGCAACCTGGCACTAAGTCCCGCCACTTTGCCTGACAGACTCACTGCAGCTTTGTCCTGTTGGTTCTGAGCACTTAAACAGATAGAGAACTCAGCCGCAACGACGATACGACCTGAACAGCTTTGCAGCAACTCAATGATCCCATCTAAAGGTTTGGTAGTTTCTTCATCCGTAGGAACCGCTACCACCAGAACTTCTTTATGCAGCTTTTCGATATCACTCACTAACTCATTCAGAAAAAGTTCGAATTCAGGTGATGCTGAGCCGCCTGCAAAAAGAGAATCAAGCTCCCAGGTTAGCGATAAAGGGTGTTTCATGTATACTCACCATTCCTTTTGTCTTATTAGTTTGCTTTGTAATTGACATAAACCCATGGTAAAGTGGATAACGAATAAGTAACCATCAGATAACAGGAGGACTTAAACATGCGGCCATTACAAATTTCGCCGGAAACGGCTATAGCGTTATCTAAGCAACTGGGTGTTCCACTGGAACATTTAATGCATATGCCACAACATATTTTGTTACAAAAAATAGCTGAGCTCTCGAGAAAAGAGGCCACTCCCACTACTGGGGAGGATCTCTCCTCAGGAACCGAAACTGACGAACCTTCCGCACAGAAGGATGAGACATGATTCCATTCAGCCATACTTGGCCTTATGATATTATACTAGGCGATATATATGTACAGTACTGCCCGTTTTGCAACACGGATAACGTGCTATTACCTATGAAGCCGAAAGAATTGCAGACCGTCCGGGAAGGCAAAAAGAAGCTGCTAGTCTTTCCCTGCTGTCATGCAAGCCCAACCGTTATAGACAACGACGGAGACTACCTTTTGTTCGACAGATCCGTTAGATAAATAACATCTATATCGTCTGCGTAATTGAACGAAACAGGGGAACCTGAGACTACTCAGGTTCCCTCTGTTCCGGACAGTAATTCATCAGGATCCATCTTTGCATCCCTCATTTGCTCACGCAACACACCCCACTGCTCACGTGCCGCCCTGATCATCGCTGCATCCATAATTCTCTGATCATTGATTAGGCGAGAGAACCACATCACAGCCTCAGAGAACTTACCTATACGTCGGTTCAGCTCTCCTATAAGGTATAGCAGGCGGGCATCATTGCCGCCAACTCCATCTCGCTCATAAACGTTAATATAAGCATCAAGTGAAAATCGCAAAAATCTAAGTTCCTGCTCGGTCTCCCCGTTATAACGGTACAGCCAGGCAATATGATGCAGCAAACTCGCAAGTATCCGATCCTTATCCTTAATACTCTGCGCACATAGCAAGGCCAGCTTATAGGTCTCCAAAGCCGCCTCCCAAGAACGATGGCCGTCAAAATGCTTTACTGTCCATCGGTCACCGATACTTTTCTTAAAGGCTGCCTTCTGTATCTCTGTCAGCTTGTCCGCTGAATTCTCAGTAGAGGCAAACCCACATCTCGGGCAGACCCGAACTACATAATAATCAGGGTTTTCTTCCTTGTAGTAGGAGCAGAAGTCTGCATCTCGGCGAATTGCCTTTTTGAGACTGGGCCGTACTCTCGACGTTTGGAACTCATGTTCACAATTACAGCACTTCACCTTAATGGAGTATAACGGTATTAAATCTGTCAAATGCCCTCATTCCTTTCACACTACAGCTTTACTCTTGTTCTCTGGGCGTATTGACAAAATGATTCGCAGGCCCTGCCAGACGGCTCAATACGAACGAACGTAAGGGCTCCTCCACAGCAGTTTCCTCCAGCGCCTTCTTCATACAATCCAACCAATCCTCCGCACGCTCCGGTGTTATCGGGATATGCATATGCCGTGCTCTCATCATTGGATGTCCATGAAGATCAGAATATAGCGTAGGACCGCCAAAAAATTGACTCAGAAACTGATATTGCTTCTCCAAGACAGGAGTTATATCCGCTGGAAATAACGGACTGAGCTTCGGGTGAAGCTGTACTTTTTCATAAAAGACTTCAACTAGGCGATGCAGCCCTTCAGCTCCCCCCAGATTTTCATATATACTCTCATTTGGATTCATTGAATTTACCAGCTTTCTTCCATATTAAGTATTGCGATCAGTTAATTATAACAAAAAATTAAAGCAATATCCCTCTCATCACAAAAAAGACGCTAAACATTTGTTTAGCATCTCGGGCAGCATATTTTAGTAGGTACGAAAGTCCTCATCACCAGGTGGGACAAGGGAGGCACGGATTACATATACAAAAGCACAAACAAGAACTCCGGCTACTACGCTCATCACCATCACTCCATCCTTATTTATCAAGGTAAAAAAGGTGTGCATTTAATTAAACTTATTTTATCACAATATGAAATGAAAAGCACCTCATTTTGTAACCGCTTTCTTATTTTTTTTGTGCTGTTTGTCCACTCTTTTGCATAAATCTAATCATAGATCGCGGAAGCTTATTCCTGCGTGTTGAGGAAGTGAATTTATGAAGCTTGTTCATACCGAGAAGCGGTTGTACGGCCCCTCTTTACTAACTTTGGGACTTGCAGGTTGCTTATTACTTATGCTGATCTATCCTGAGGCCTCATTGGCAGCTGCGGTGCGCGGAATTGCTGTCTGGTGGGATGTGCTTTTCCCTTCGCTGTTTCCTTTCTTTGTAATCTCCGAGATGATGCTTGGCTTCGGTATCGTTCATCTCTTCGGTGCGCTCCTCGATCCATTCATGCGTCCGTTATTCCGAATCCCCGGGAGCGGCGGCTTCGTCGCAGCTATGGGGTATGTATCCGGATATCCGGTAGGAGCCAGGTTAACCGCAAAGCTTCGTGAGCAAGACCTGGTCAGCAGGGTTGAAGGAGAGCGGCTGGTGGCATTCACCACCTCTTCCGATCCTATATTTCTGCTGGGTGCAGTTTCTGTCGGTTTTTTCCATGATGCATCCTTAGGCCTAATCTTAGCGCTCTCCCATTACGGAAGCGGCATAGTGGTTGGACTTCTAATGTCATTTCACGGAAGAAAAGAAGATGCTGCAGAAAAAGTATTGTCAAAAACGCCTCCCCCTACGGCTGCACATGGTCTTGCTTATCGAATCCGGACGGCATTCTCGTCTATGGCTGAAGCCAGACGTAAAGACGGCAGGAGTCTTGGAGAACTGCTCAGGGGTGCTGTGCAATCTTCTTTACAGCTTATTATTGTCGTAGGAGGGTTGGTTGTATTCTTCAATGTGCTAATGGAACTATTGGGCAGGGCCGGTGTCATGTCCTCGTTGTTCACTCTAACTGGCCATTTATTAACCTTCATCGGCTGTCCGCCTGATCTGTCCAAGGCTTTAGTGAATGGTCTCTTCGAGGTTACGCTGGGTGCACGATCCGCTGGAGCTGCTGGTATTTCCCTCCCCTTACATTTTAAGGTGGCTTCTGCTGCTTTTATTCTTTCCTGGGGGGGATTATCCGTTCATGCTCAGGTTGCCAGTATATTGAACGGAACCGGGCTTCGATATCTGCCGTTTATGGTCGCCCGTGCCCTTCACGCAGTTTTAGCAGCAACATTTGTGTTAATGCTTTGGAAGCCTGTTAGAGGCACAGGACTCTCCTCTGCATGGGCTTCACTGCCCGTATCCGCCGCATTTACCCCCACACCCTCAGGTATTATTGCCGCGCTGGGGCTCATGGGCCTGCTTCTTGCAGCCACTCTTATGGTGTCACTGTTGATGTTATTCTTAACCCGTATCTTTACGATGCTCCGGCGGAATGGATAAGGTTGCCGCGATTCCCATTGCCGCTATAGTCCTTTAGACCTTGAAACGTTGTGTTCCGGGCCAAGATTGATTATGATCGGTGTAAGACAGAATTAAACAAAGGAGCCTGTTCATCTTGAGATACTATGTTCTGGACCGCGGTGACCAACTATCTATGGATTTGGCCGAGCAGTTTCACAAACTTGCAGCGGAGCGGAATCTGCAATTGGATGCCGAGTCTCCCGAGATTGTTATATCTATTGGCGGTGACGGCACTATGCTGCACGCTTTCCATACTTTTATCGATCGGATCTCCAGTCTGGCTTTCGTAGGTGTTCATACAGGTCATCTCGGATTTTACGCCGACTGGAAGGCAGAAGAGCTTTCAACCTTGATCGATTATATGTGCGGTACGGGTGATCCCAAGCCTCATAAGCCGCGTATTGTCAAATATCCGCTGCTGGAACTGGAAATCCACAAGAAATCCGGTACAACCTCTCATATTGCCCTGAATGAATTCACCCTTAAAGGGGTTGACGGCACAGTAGTGATACAGATCGATATCAATGACGAGACGTTCGAGATGTTTCGAGGTGACGGGATTTGTGTATCCACACCTTCTGGAAGTACCGCTTATAACAAAAGCTTGGGTGGCGCTATGGTGCATCCTTCTATTGAGGCTTTGCAGATTTCTGAGATTGCTTCCATCAATAATCGGGTATTTCGTACGATGGGTTCTCCTCTCCTGCTGCCGAAGCATCATCATTGTGATATTTTTTCGCGGAAAGACCAGCGTCTGCTGCTGACCATTGACCATAACAACATTCCTGTGGATGATCTTATTTCTGTGCGTTGCCAAGTATCGGAGCAACAAATCAGCTTCGCCCGTTATCGCCCATTCCCATTCTGGAATCGGGTCCGCGAGGCTTTTCTAGTCTAACTTTGCTTGTGAAGGTCGGAAATGATGAATTTCCGGCTTGTTTATTTTGCCAATGAACAACCCCTTATTGATAGACTTAAAGTTTGATAAAATGGTATAATGATCCTATTTTACATAGAGTTGTATATAGAGGAGCGAATATTGTGAAAAAACTTTTTACCCTTTTGACTGTGCTGACACTAAGCTTAGTGCTTGCCGTTCCAGTCTTTTCCGCATCAAAACCGATAGAAGTCTTTATCAATAATAGTAAGGTTTCTTTTAATGCAGGAACTCCTTATTTACAGAATGGTTCGGTTCTTGTACCCTTTAGGGCTGTCTTTGAGAAGTTGGGTCTTAAGGTCCTTTGGGATGCGAAGACAGGAACGGTTACAGGCACAGGCTCAGGTCTGAACATTCAATTGAAAATAGGCAGCAACCGCGCAAGCATAAATGGGGTCATAAAAAAACTGGTCGCCGCCCCTACTTCCTCCAACGGCACTACCTATGTTCCTCTACGTTTTATAGGTGAAGCAACAGGCGGAACGGTTCTGTGGGATCCTGCAGTAAAGAGTGTGCGAATAACTACAGCATCATCAGCATCTGGTGAAGCGGAAATAAAGAGCTTATTCAACAACATGATTTCATACTTTAATGAAGAGAATTTAGGGGGAATGAATTCACTGGCTGAACCTGAATCTTCTTTCTATGATTATGCATCCAGCCTGGAACAATCATTTAAGACATTCGATATCAAGAGCATTCTTAACGAACTAAGCATTGTTGATCTCAAAGCAGATGAAGCTATCGTTACAACCACAGAGAGCACCCTCCGTATCAACGGTCCCTACATTCCCGATCAGGAGGATCAGTACATATACACTTTGATCCGACTAAACGGCAAATGGAAAATATCAGACGTGCAGCTTCAGGAATCAACCATTCTATTAACATCTGCTCAGGCCTCAAAACCTGCTGATGCACCACAGAGTGACATTTCGGCGATAAATAACACACTGGCCAATTATTACAAAGCTCTTAATGAAGAAAATATCACAGGAGTAATGTCTGCCCTGACTTCCTATGATGAGGAATCTGATACTGAGGTGAAAATAAATTTAAAGTATTTCTTCAGCAATAATAATGTTAATTATACGCCTGGGATTTCTAATGTTTACTATTATAACGGGAATGAAGCTGCCTTGTATGCTGAACAAAAGACGAAGGAAAAAGATTCCGCTGAAACATATGAACAAGGAATTATTTATGTGTTCACCAAAGCAAGTGACGGTACGTGGAAAATTGATCAGGCTTATACCGTTTTCGATAAATTATTATAAACATAAAATTCAATGATAAAAGGATGTATGTGAATATGAAATTTTCCAAGTTAACGACAGCCCTTCTTAGCAGTTGTCTGGCCTTATCCATTGTTTTTAGTCCGATTGCATCTGCAGCAGACACTGTACCCGCCAGCACAGACATGGATATTATTAAAGAAGTAATGGATTATTTAGAAAATTACAATCTTACAGATGTCGAAAAGGCTAAGCTGGTTCGTGCAGCGATCGACGGTATGGTGTATTCGTTAGAGGACCCATACAGCCAGTATTTCGATGCTGAAGAATCCGAGGCTTTCATGCATCAAGTTGATTTGGAATATGTCGGTATCGGAGTTAAATTGCAGTATACGGGGAAGGAGCTCTATATTGAGGAGGTTGTTCCCAATTCACCGGCAGAGAAAGCAGGCCTCAAGCGGGGTGACACGATCCTTAAAATAAATGGTGTCAAGATCGCCGATTTAGACGGTGATGAGATGACTGGGGCTGCAGGCACCAAGATGACAGTGTTAGTGCAGAGGAACGGAGTTACGAAATCCTATAGTGTAGTTCGAAATGAGATTGCCAGCACTTCAGTAACTGGCACGATCATCGGACCCAAAATTGCCTATGTCGCCATTAGTGGCTTCTCGGCATCCTCAGATGAGGAGTTCACTGCCGTCCTGAAACAAATGCGTGAAGCCGGAATGAAATCTATGGTGCTGGATTTAAGAGACAATCCGGGCGGCTACATGGATGCTGCGTTAAATATCGCATCGGAGTTTATTGACAAGGGTGTCATGATGTATACAGAGGATAACAGCGGAGTGCTATCACCTACTGTTATTACGGATGGCAGTAAAATCAACGTCCCTGTTGTTATTCTAATGAACGAATACTCTGCCAGTGCTTCGGAAGCATTGACGGGTGCGCTGCACGATAATAAACTCGCAACGGTTGTAGGTACAAAAAGCTACGGTAAAGCGCGGATTCAGAGCCTTTTCTCACTCTCTAACGGGAGTACGCTAAAGCTTACTACACAGAAATATCTAACCCCGAGCAAAGAGGACTTTAATCATATCGGACTTACACCTGATATTGAAGTACAAGGTAAAACAGCACAGCTAATCACTGCTCTGCAGTTGGCAGGAATGACAACCCTGGAAGCCTCTGGAGATAATCATATTCTGAATATTAACGGAGCTCCGTTTGCCGGTAATGTAGGTCTTATTAAACAGGGCAACACGATTTATGCTTCTTCACGAGTGCTAGCAGCTATGGTTCAGGGTGACGTCTCCTGGGATGCTAAGAACAAGAAGGTTATTGTCACCAATGGAGCTGGCAAATCTGCAGGATTCGCGATGTCGACCAAAGAAGCTATCTCCAAAAATGATGAAACCTATATTCAGCTGGATTCCTTCAAGAAGAAATTCCCTACCTTGGTATGGAGCTATAACGCCTCCCAAAACCAATTGAAATTGTCGGTAAAATAATAAAACAGCAAGCTCCCAGATCATCTGGAGGCTTGCTGTTTTTTTGTGGAAAAATGATATGAACAGGACCCTGTCTATAGCTTTATTGCTGCTGATCCAAGGGCTGGACTTGAGGCGGTCTGCCTTGATTCTCGCGCGGTGGGTTTTTCTTGCCGTGAGCCTCTTTAGCTCTGTGCTTCTTCCCCTGATGTTCCCTAACAGGCCTGTCCTTCGAACCCCCATCCTTACTTGAAGATGAAGATTGTCTGGTGGTAGCCGACTTGAGCTGATCCTCTTTAGCAGCATCATCTGTTACAAGCAGTTCACCATCTACGTCCTCTGCAGGTAAAGACTCTTGCGGATCTTTGGTCAGGATGTCTTTATAGCCTTCTACTGGTTGTTCTTTCAGCTTCCGCAGCACAAAATGAGCACAGCCAAAATTGCAATATTCATTGATGTAATCCACCATACCTGAAATCGCTGTATCCCGGTTTACCTTGGGGTGATTATCTCGGTAGAAGCCCTTTAACCGTAATTGGCTGTAACCCCAATCACCAATGATATAGTCATATCGTTCCAACACCTCGCTATATCTTCCGCGAAATGCCTCCGGATTCCATCCGTCTTTATGATCCAACATGAGCTCATAGCCTTTTCCGCCTATAACAATCAAGCAAATGTCGCCTGCCTTTCAAAATGATGTTCTGAAATTTCAGTGACCTAAATGTCACTTCGCGACAAGTTTGAGCTTCCGATCGCTGTTATCCTCTGATTTCTTTTATCAAACCGCAGTAGCGGTTGAAATCCGAGGATAAAGGCGAACGTTTCACTTCTCCAGCTTCAAACTTTCTCTTCGTTCCTTCGGTCACTGAAATTTATTGGGGGGGTTAACCCGAGATTATACGCTCTTCACGGCGCTGGGCAGCAGATTTAACCTGCTCGTGCGCGTGATAGGAGCTACGGACAAGCGGTCCAGACTCAACGTGGCTGAAGCCCCGCTTCATTCCTTCTTCCTTCAAACGGGCAAATTCATCTGGATGATAGTATTTCTCCACATCCAAGTGCTTTGGAGAAGGCTGCAAATATTGACCTAGAGTCAAAATATCACAATCCACCGCCCGTAAATCATCCATTGCTTGTAAAATCTCGTCCCATTCCTCGCCAACACCAAGCATGATACTTGATTTCGTTGGGATGTCCGGTTTAATCTCTTTGGCACTGCGCAGGAGCTCCAGAGAGCGACGGTATTTGGCTTTGGCCCGAACCCGGTCCGACATCCGTTCCACCGTCTCAATATTATGATTCAGAATATCCGGATTACTGTTCATTACAATTTCTAAGCTATCACGGTCTCCCAAAAAATCAGGAATCAACACTTCTACCGTGCAAAGCGGAAGACGTCTGCGAATAGCAGCTACGGTTTCAGCAAAAATAGTCGAACCGCCGTCCTTCAAATCATCACGGGCTACACTTGTCACAACACAATGGCGGAGATTCATCCCTTCAGCCGCTTCGGCTACGCGTTCCGGTTCCTCCAGATCCAACTCAGTGGGCATCCCTGTATTCACTGCACAGAAACGGCAAGCACGGGTACAAATATCACCAAGAATCATAAAAGTAGCTGTCCGATTCGCCCAGCATTCATAGATGTTCGGGCATCGAGCTTCCTCACATACGGTATGTAAAGTTTTGGAACGCATCATACCTTTAATATCCTGATAATTATCACCGGTTGTAAGCTTGATTTTAATCCAATCCGGCTTTGGTTGTTTAGCGGCTTTATTGATCAAAGTAGTAAACCCCGCTTTCGCCTGATAGTTGTTGAAGTTCTGCCTCATATTATAGCATGTGCCGTTAGTAATTGCCTGTTTTTGTGGAAAGCCTAAGGTAATTAAACAGCCTGAAATAAACCGAATTCTCAAAAGCTTTAAGGTAAAACGGATAAGAAACACCTTTTTTCCTCAATATATAGAAAAGGTTGCTGTCTTCATCTCTGATCTACATCACCAGGCAAAGGAGGTTGTTACAAAGTGTCCCTTTTCAAGAGGCTTATACTAAAAAGGTCGCTGGTAAGCTTATCCGCAGCAGCAATCTTGTTTGGATGTTTTGATATTTCCACCTTAAAAGCGGCGGGTAGTTCCACTCCTCAGGCAGCTGACAGCATTAAGAGCCCTAACAGCCAAAGTGACGTTTTCACTTCCCGTAAGGAGCTGTACGAACAAATGTCTGCAGTCACCGGCATTCCTTGGTTCCGTTTAGCCGCCATCGATCAATATGAAAGAACAATCGCCAAAAAAAGTAAGGAGAGTCCTCCTGACCCCGGCCGCCTTACTGGAATTACAATCCCTGCTCCTGTGTGGTGCGGCCCGCTTAACCCTGATCAAGATGACAAGTCAGCCGCATCCATAAGTTTCTTTCATGGTTTTGGCCGGGATGGTTCTGGGGACGGCATGGCTGATCCCAATAATGATATTGATCTTTTATACAGCATGGCCAGCCACCTGATGCGATACGGTAATTCTCCAAGTGACTTCAGCATAGCCACCTGGGAATATTATCACTATGGACGGGCATCCCTGCGAATAACTCAGTTCGCGAATCTGTACGAGCATTTCGGGCAACTTGATCTATCCGGTAACGCCTTTCCACTGCCGCTCGGCAAAATTTACTCTTACCGAAGCACTTGGGGTACAGGCCGAAGCTGGGGGGGAGCCCGCATCCATGAAGGGACTGATCTATTCACGCCTCATGGAATGACGGTTCGCAGCACCTGTTACGGCATCGTTGAGACAAAGGGCTGGAATCGTTACGGCGGATGGCGTGTGGGTATTCGAGATATAGATAATCGATATCATTATTACGCCCATTTAGCTGGATACGAGAAGTCCCTGACTCAAGGAATGATTGTAAAACCAGGTCAAACGATTGGGTGGGTCGGCAGTTCCGGCTACGGAAAACCAGGCACGCAAGGGAAATTCCCCCCTCACCTCCATTATGGGATTTACCGGGACAGAGGAATCATTGAATGGGCATTTGATCCCTATCCCCTATTGAAGCAGTGGGAGAACGGCGAGCGCCGCGCGTTAAAGAAGCACAAGTAAAAATCCGCTAATGAAATATGTAAAACCGCCAACAGGACACCTTAACGGCTATCCTTCGGCGGTTTTTTTATCGATTTTATCCAACACTCTGAATAAATTGTAGCACTTCATTTAGAATTCGGTCACTCTCCTCGCAATGACACACCATATGGCCACTTTTGTCTACAATCAGCACTTCTTTACGGGGAGCCATAATGGTTTCCTTCAGATAGGCAGCACTTTTTGTTTTAACCAGATGGTCACGTTTTCCCTGAACGATTAGGGTTGGTGTTTCAATTTGGGGGTAGATTTCAAAGCTCTCATGAACCATCCGCTGAAACTCTTTAGTAGCCTTGGGTGGAGTAGATCCAAATTTGCTGGCGTAATTCTTAAGCATCGAGAAACTGCCTAACGTCTTGATGATTTCTACGGGATTTAGCGGAAATACAGGCGTGGATAGTAAAGTAAGGGACTTGATCCGGGCTTTATATTGTACAGAAAGGCGTGAAGCGATTAATGCACCCGTGGAAAATCCGATTAAATGAACTCCTTCATTCTCTTTCAAAAGCTTTGTTAACTGCTCCTCAGCACTTTCTTGCCAATCATGCCTGCTGGAATTGAGAAGATCCGTCTTGGTTCCACCGTGTCCTTTCAATGTAAATGTAGTAGAACGGTAATTATGAGCCTCCATATATTGGGACAAGGGTGAGATTTCGAAAACTCCGCCTGTAAAGCCGTGTATAAACAAACAGCTGTCCATAATAACCCTCTTTCATGCTTTATATGCCTCTGTACTTTTTACAGTTATTATATAGTTTATATTCCCTTATTTCACTTTTTAAATCAGAGGGCCTAGTAATTGTCTATTCCCCTCTAACTCGCAATCCTAAAAACCTTTTTATCCATAAAATTTTTTCATGGATTACATGCGTTACTTGAATTTTACGTACATAGGTTGCTGTTGTACACTTTCAATGTAAGCGTTACCAACACACCGAACCAATGCGCGCAAGGGGTTAGAAGGGACGGAAGGTATTAAAAAGTTTCTGAACCAAAGTTATATTGTTCAGTTTGAATCGAAGGTACAAGCACACATTATTAGAGGAGGTTGCACATGGTCATCCAGGTACTAGCCATTGTTTTCGCATTAGGATTGCTCATGTTTTTTGCTTATCGAGGATTTCCGGTCATTGTATTCGCACCTATTTTCACCTTGCTAGCGGTTGTCATCTCAGGGGTAGCGTTAATGCCGAGTTATACAGAAGTTTATATGTTAAACGCAGCAAACTACGTCAAAAACTTCTTTCCCATATTCTTATTAGGTGCGATATTTGGTAAGTTAATGGAGTTAAGTGGCGCGGCCTCCTCCATCGCTCAGACGATTGTTAAAGCTCTGGGCTCGAAACGCGCCATGCTGGCTGTTGTCCTGGCTTGCGCATTACTGACTTATGGGGGCGTATCCCTATTCGTTGTAGCCTTTGCGGTTTATCCTTTTTGGCAATTTTTTATAAATTTTGCTACTCAAGACTCAAGACCTATTCACCAAATAATTCTAAAATTGAATAGATCTGTTTCACAATCAACATTGATATGCGGCGAAGAGGGAATTTAATCGACCAGAAGAGACCAGTCGTTTTCTCTCTACTATTCAGACATCTTACAAAATAAATTACTCAGTCGGAGGAATCACTATTTTGAGAAAGCTATCATTCGTTATTGCCATTATGTTAGGTGCAATGTTGTCCGCTTGTTCTGCCATTACATCCAGCGTGGATCAAGCGCCTGCAGGCGTTACGTCCGGCGAGAGCAAAGAAATCGATAAATACAATGCGTATGTAGGGCTGAATAACTTGATGACAGGCAGAATCAATGAGGTTCTGATTCATTATTTCGAGAAGTTCGGAGTTGATACACAGCCTGTAATCGAGAAGAACTTCAGCTTCATCATGCTCGGCGTTGCTGAAACTGAGCGGGAAGTTGTTGATAAAGCGAACGGATATACCGCAAGCCAACCTGCTTTTGCGAACGCAGACCCCGTAGTGATGAAACTGACACCGGTCATCAAAGATCTGTTGTCCGTCCTGGACGATATGAAAGCCTACTATGATACAAGAGGCTACGTGGATGATGATTTCGCAAAAGGGAAACAGCTGCATACCAAGCTGGTAAGTGCCAATCTCGCTTACGAGGCTGTCGCTAAACAGTACTTCACGGCTTTGCAACAAATGGGGAACGAACAGCGTCTGGCTGACCTGCAAAAACTGAAGGATTCAGACCAGCAGATCAGGTACAATGCCTTGAAGTTCATGATAGATGCCGAGGCTACGGTCATTGAAATGGATGCGCAGGGAATCACCGCCCACAATGTGCTTCAGCTTGATATGACGAAGTTTAAAGCCAAATACGACATCATGACCGCAGATCTGAGTGCGCTCATGACAATCTCAAAAGACAAGAAGCGAATTCAAAAAGAAGGGATTAACAGCTTCAGTATCGAGAACTATGTTAATTCTGCCACTGAGGCAAAAGCGGCCGCTTCGAAAATCATTGAACGCATCAATAAGAAGGAACCTGTATCTGATTCTGACCTAAACGGCCAGTTCCTGAACACTACGGATGGTACACCTGAGAACTTCAGTTATCAGCTAAGCAAGGCAGTCGAACGATATAATGAAATGAATTAAGCGTAATAAGACACTGAGGCTGTTATACAAGAATCTCTAAGCATAATTGGTCGTTACGCTAACGGGAACCCTTTATTATGACTGGAATTCATATAATTCATGTCTTGATAAACTAGGAAATTATAGTATTAGACCGAGAACGGCATTAAGTTAGAATAGTTCTGCAATAATTGCATGATTTATATCAGGAGGCACATAAGATGAATGTAAGAATCGATCAGAAAAATGGTTCAAAGGTAGCCATTATAGAAAGTTCCGAGATATTAATCCGAAATGTCCAGGATGCTTTGGATTTAATGGCATCCATCAAACATATTCATGATAGCAATAAAATTGTTATTCGCCAATCGAACATTACGGAGGAATTTTTCGAATTAAAGACAAGATTAGCGGGTAATATTCTACAGAAATACGTGAACTATCATACTAAGTTGGCTGTTCTGGGCAATTTCGAAGTGTATAACAGTAATAGTCTTAGAGATTCTATATACGAATGCAACAAAGGGGAGCAGGTTTTCTTTCTTGAAGATGAACAGTCAGCTATTCAAGTTCTACACTCGTTACACTAACAGAGAACGATAGACTAATAAATGGGAGCTAAGAAGGACGTGCATACGATGGCAATATAACAGATTAACCTTTACGAATGAGCAACCTTTGCACTTCAAAGCTGTATAAGCTAAAAAAGTAGCCAGTCTCCGGTTTTTTGGAGATTGGCTACTTTTCGTTTTGTAGCTTTTCCGCTGAAAATAATTCAGTACATCTGAGGAGCACAGCTACTTACGCAACGGTCCGTTCGCGGAGCGTTGCTCTCAGCACCTACGGATTATTTTTCTACTATATTAGACCCTCTCAATAATGGTCGTGACACCATGGCCTCCGCCGATACATAAGGTTGCCAATTCGGTGCGAGCCTCTCTGTCCTTCAATGCGTGAATAAGTGTAACAAGAATTCGGGCTCCACTGGCACCAATCGGATGTCCAAGGGCGATAGCTCCCCCGTTAACATTGACCTTGTCTTCGTCAAAACCGAGTACCTGTCCTACAGCCAGCATCTGTGCCGCAAAAGCTTCATTGGCTTCAATTAAATCAATATCTTCTATAGAAATACCGCTTTTCTGTAGTGCCTTTTTCGTGGCAGGTACAGGACCCATCCCCATAATCGAGGGGTCTACACCGCCGGACGCATAAGCTATGATGTTCCATCGCAACAATTACTTTTTTCGCGCCGGTAACCAGATCCATGACCCCGCTCATTCCAGGAACCATTTTTCCAAGAACCATCCAGTTGGCAAGATTGCCGTGTGCATCTACTTCCAAACCACCTAGAATGGTAACATCCACATGGCCTCTATTTTGAAATAAAAAAAGACGCACCCCTTATAGGAATGCGTCTTTTTAAATATATATTCTTATTCGGTGCTGCTAATTTCTTCAGACACTGCGTTACCGGCTTTCTCCGGCTCCGGCTCCGGCTCCGGCACCGTTTCCGGTTCCGCTGTACTTGTAACACTGCCTTCGGTGGTACCATCTTTTTCCTTTTGCAGACCAGGTATAGATATTCCCGGCGCACTAATTCCATTTTCTCCAACAGGTTGACCCTGATTGTCATAATAGTACATGGGAACATCACCGACCACCATCAGATAAGATATCGGGATTTCCGTATCCACAATCTGTGGCTCTATATCAAAGGGAATCACTACGGCAACCTCAGTCACGATATGAATAAACACCTCAACTAAAATCATATTGATTCCGGCATTCTGCTGACGGGTGTTCAACTCTACCTTTACCGCCCCTTGCGGTTCAATTTTAATTGGAATATCAGGGCCGAAAGAAGCAATCAGGGGACTGCCTAGTGCTTGACCGAGGGGAATATACTCTTTCTTATTATGTAGCTGTTGAAGTGTAGTCTGAATAACTTCAGCCGCTTGCGAGGTAATACGCATATGCTCACCGTAATTAAGCATGAACCCCGATATCTTGCCGTTCTTATCGGTCTTCCAATCAATCAACTGCTCGGCATTTCCTCCATTGGCAACTTGTGAAGTGATGGCTTTGTTAATAGACTCTGTAGCAATCTGTTTAACCCGGATTTGGGCCAGATGCACAATAGGGGGTTTTAAATGTCTCTCCACATAGCGGATACTTTGCAGCACCGCCAGAAGGAGTAGTAAAGAGACGATTAGCCATATCTTTCGTCGGCTGCGCGGCTTGCGTTTAGATAGGCTTGGAGTAGTAAGAGTACCTTCCTGGCGACTGCCCCATAGCTTGCGTTTTTGTCTTTTGGCTTCAAAACGTCCGCCATAAAGCTTTTTACCTGTTGAACTGCGGCGCGCCTTGAAGGCCGACTTTCTCCCTGTGGGAATCCCATCCCAGCTAAATCGGGGAATCCGGATCCGGCTTCCCCATTTCTTAGTTCTGGCCATTGAATACCCTCCCGCCTTAACCGGCGGTCAAGCCGCCTCTATACGTATAAGGTATTCATCAGGTGGACAAAAAAGAAGAACACTCCTCTCAGGCAACGCCTGCCCTAGGGAATATTCTACGTTTATCTAATCTTTCAATTGTAATTAGGTCATTCTGCTGCGTTTGTCCTCCTGCAAATGACCCCAATGTCTGCGGATAAAGACCCCAATTAGAATTACACAAAATATAGCGTACCAAGTAAGATAAGTCTCCCACTGTTCTTTTGGAACGATCAAGCTTGAACTAAGAGTTCCGAAAAGCCAGATGTACGAGAGGTTACCGAGCACTGTCCCCCATATGAAGGAAGAATTTGGGAGGGGTGATACCGCCGACATAAAGTTGATAATATTATTAGGGATTATGGGAACCGTACGCAGAAGTACCAGTGTCCATATACCGTAGCGGTCCAAATAACGCTGCCATTTATCATAACGCTTCAGACGTGAGCCCCATTTGCGGTCAAACCAATGGAACAGATAACGCCGGAAAAAGAAATACACCAGTATCCCGCCCAAGTTGCAAGCCAGCCAGCTGATCAGCATCCCCCCAATTACGTTAAAAACCGAGACGTGGAGTACGATTAGTATGGCGAATGGAAAAAATCCAAAGAGACTTTGAAGCATAGCCAGTGGAATGGTAACAAACAAAATAGATGGTCCAGTGAGACCTAACGTTTGCAGCAGCCAATCAATCCATTCATTTAGGGTCTCTGTCACGGAGCTGTCTCCTCTCTTAACTCCTTGCAGCAGCTGCCTCCTCATGTACCTCAAAAGCATAAGTTGATATATTTCAAGAAAAACACCCCTTGCGGGGTGTCCATTGAATAAGTCTTACGTTATGGGATGTATATGTTAAGAACAGTCGTTAGCGTACAAGTTACAAATCTGTAGCCTCATGTGTTTCTTAATCATAGCACACTTCTCGAACTATTCAATACCAGCTAACCATTCGTTAACCTTGTCTGGATTACCATCTACCCAGACCTTTGCAGCTTCTTCTGGTGATTGTCCGCCCTGGATGGCAACCATTACCGTAGCCATATCTTCGGGTGTCCACTGAAATTGATCCATAAACTTATACATCTTCGGCATGTCCTTATTCAGCCCTTTGCGGACCATCGTATGGATCTGCTCATCACCACCATATACTCCCTTTGGATCCTCTAAATATTTCAGATCCATATTCGCAAACATCCAGTGTGGAGTCCAACCGGTAACGACAATGCTCTCATTGTTATCATATGCCTTTTTAAGTTCTTGTGCCATAGCCGCTGAGGAGCTTTCCACCAGCGTATAGTCACTCAAGCCATATTCAGCAAGAGCTTTTTCCGAGGCCATCATGATCCCTGCACCTGGTTCAATACCGATAATCTTATGATCCAGAGTAGCACCTGTTGTATCATTGCTTAAGTCCTCAATAGAGTTGATATCCATATAAGTAGGAACAGCAAGCCCAATCTTTGTTCCTTCCAAATTTGCCCCTAGATCTTCGATATCTTTGCCATATTTCTCTATATAAGAGGCATGTGTTCCCGGCAGCCAAGCAGCTACCATAGCATCAGCACTTCCATCCGCAATACCAGCCCACATCGGACCTGCATCAACCTGCAGCATTTCCACCTCAAGTCCAAGCTTGGATTCGAGAACTTCCTTTACTACATTCGTACTGGCAATTTCGGAATCCCAAGCTACATAGGCCAACTTCACCTTATCCTTTTTCTCAGCAGATGAACATCCGGCAAGCACGGCTACCACCATCAACAATAGTAACATAATAACTCCTGATTTCTTATTTAACATTAAGCATACACTCCCTATCTTTGTTTTGGTTTTAAAGCATTTTGTGTTAATCGATCCAATAAAATAGCGATAATAACTATAGCAATACCTGCCTCAAAGCCAGCACCTGTCTTAGCTTGTGAAACAGCACGGTATACTAATGCACCTACACCCTGTGCACCAATCATAGAAGATATAACTACCATCGACAGAGATAGCATAATGGTCTGATTAATACCCGCCATAATCGTCGGCATAGCAATAGGAAGCTGCAGCTTAATCAGCTTTTGAGTGGGTGTTGATCCGAATGCATCCGCTGCTTCCACAAGTTCCTCTGAGACCTGACGAATACCTAGGTTAGTTAAGCGAATCGTGGGCGGGATTGCAAATATAATAGAAGCAATGACTCCGGGCACCACACCAAGCGAGAAAAAGGAGACCGCCGGCAATAAATATACAAAAGCAGGCATCGTCTGCATAAAGTCCAGAAGGGGGGTAACTGTGTTTTTCACTCCATTACTTTGTGCGCATAAAATGCCAACCGGAACACCAATGAGCACTGCAAGAATCGAGGCTGTCAATACTAGGGCTAGAGATTGCATTGTAGGCCCCCATAGACCCAAATTATCGATTAACAGTAGTCCAATGATTGTAAACAACGCCATTCTCCATTTTCCAATCCAATAGGCCAAAGCAGCAATTAGAGCAATAAGAATTAGTGACGGTAAAAATATAAGCGCAGCTTCGATCCCACCAACCATCCCGCCAATAATGGCGTGAATAATATCAAAAAATGTTCCGAAATACGTGGTCAACCAGTTCTCTATCCACTCAACTCCACTCCCTAGTGGTATCTTAGGAAGATTCATCTCAACATCCCTCCTTCCAGTACAGCATTCCCAGCTAACGCAGATAGAACGGCTCCTTTGATAACAATGCCTTTTAATCGATTGGATTCGTCTACAACAGCTACTGGCAAGTGAATCTCCGACATCATTTCAAACAGGTCATTCAGCAGCGCATCCGGATGAACTTGAGGAATGTCGCTACGTAACACATCGTGGATGGTTTGATTTTGCTTCAGCGCCAACGCTGCATCATCAGCTGTTATCAAACCTTGCAGCTTCATTTCCTTATCCACCACATATAGACTGGATACACCATTATCCCGCATGAGCTGAAGAGCAACGCGGGGTCCACGCTCGGGTCTGATCATTTCCGGTGGAATCATAACGTGAGCTGCTGTGAGAACTTTAGATAAGTCCACATCTTCCACAAACCGTTCTACATATTTGTTGGCAGGCTGGATAAGGATTTCCTCCGGTGTACCGATTTGCACAATAACACCATCTTTCATAAGAGCAATGCGATCACCAATCCGCAGTGCCTCATCCAAGTCATGTGTAATAAAAACGATCGTCTTTTTCATACGGGCCTGCAGCTCGAGCAGTTCCTGCTGCATATCTTTACGAATCAGAGGATCCAGTGCGCTGAATGCCTCATCCATTAAGAGTATGTCTGGATCATTGGCAAGACCTCGTGCGAGCCCTACTCGCTGCTGCATCCCTCCGCTAAGTTGATCAGGGCGATGGTTCTCCCACCCGCCCAGACCTACGAGCTCAAGGGCTTTCATGGCCAGTTCTTTTCTTTTCTTTTTCTCTATCCCCTGTACTTCTAACCCGTACTCCGCATTAGCAAGAACACTTCTATGAGGGAACAAAGCAAACTTCTGAAAGACCATACCGATATTTTTTCGACGGAATTGACGCAACTGCTCCGGGTTCATCTTGACAACATCTTTTCCTTTAAAAAGGACCTGTCCGTCTGTAGGCTCAATCAATCGGTTCAATAGACGTACAAGAGTGGACTTGCCGCTCCCTGATAATCCCATAATGACAAAAATTTCGCCTTCTTCGATACTGAATTCGGCTTTATTTACACCAACGGTAAGCTTGACTTCTTTGGCAATTTTCTCTTTAGACCAACCTTGCTCTAATAATGGAAGCGCTCGTCTCCCTTCGGAACCAAAAATCTTAGTAAGCTGTTTTACTTCAATAATAGACATGGTAGACCCCCTTTTCCCAAATTTGACCAGGTCAATTCACTACTACAAGTGTAACGGACTTGTGAAAATCGACGCAAAGCCAGTATTTGGACATAATTGATCGTACAGTTTAAACTTTATAAACTTTATGTATAGAATGCTCCGTTTTACGCTATATTTCGATTTACATCTAATCTTTACTTCTAGGTAGTGATTTTATTACAATAGTGGGTATAGGTTGGCAGCCGAATCACCTATTCCCAGGAGGGACACCATGAACGATTTAAATGGGCTTTCGCCCGAACAGATAGAGAGAATCAGCAAAGCACGTGAGCGTGTGATTGATTCCATTGGGAAGAACATGGATTTATATGGGATTACATTATCTATTGGTCATCTATATGGTTATATGTATTTCAATCAGGGACCCGTTACCCTCGACGAGCTCAGCCAAAGCATGGAGATGAGTAAGACTTCTATGAGCACCGGGGTGCGAACATTGCTGGATCTAAAGATGATTGATAAGGTTTGGGGGAAAGGCACCCGTAAGGACTTATTCGAGGTGATACCTGATTGGCATCAGAACTTTAGCGATTTTTTCTCCATTAAATGGAGAAAGGCTGTTGAGGGGAACATGATTGCACTATCGAAGTCACTTCAAGAGATTAGTGCTATGAAATTAGATTTTGCCGGGGATGAGGGTATTGCTGCCCTTTTAAGTACCGATGAGGAAAAGATTGGGGAAGCGATGAAATATTACCGCTGGTTGCTGAAGCTAATTGAGGCGTTAGAGAGCGGGAAAATTTTCGATTTGATCCCTAAGGAAGAGTAGAGCTAATAACAAAAATAACGGCGTATCCCCTGTCTCTCGAAGGGCATACGCCGTTTTTATTGCTTAGGAAATGATTCTAACCCACTGGATCTGGGCAATTTCTTCTGATGCTTTTAATGCTATTTGGTGAGAACCTTTGCTGAGCGCTAATGAGATCGGTGCTTGGACAAGCTCCCAGTTATCCTCCATTGTTGTGGCTGTGAATACAGGGGAACCATCCAGGGATACGGTAACGGCTCCCCCTCGTTTCGTTCGGATATAAAGTTCAATCGTGTACGCGTGTGGTTCCGAAATGGCAGGAACCCTGAAGGTATATGAAACCCAGTCCTCCGGTGCAAGCTGGACATACATCCATTCCTCTGCCTTCCATACCTCGCCCTTATTGTGGGCAAAGTTAGGGATATCCCTAGTACCTTCGACAAACCGCATATCCACTCCATCCTTCACTCGAAAGTCTAAGGTATGATCCGCCTGTTTGCCTATGCCAAAGCTTTGGCCTTCTCCCTTATAATCATAAAAAATAGCAGGAATCCGAACAGAAGGTCTACGGAACAAAGCATTTATGACCTCTGGGCGATAGGTACAGCCTCCAAGTCTCAAGTTATCTAAGTATGTCCACAGTATTCTTTCCGCAGATTGTGGATCAGGCTTACTTCCGCCCTGTAAAAAGTCGATCAACAACTGCCAGCCTTCTGGCTTATTGACGGAACACGGAGAATTAACGCTATCCAGCTTCTTCCAAGTCCAAAAATTCCAGGAGATATCATGATCTTCATAAAGTTGAAATGCCCCTACGAACCAATCATTATTATTCTCTCCGCCTTCACCCATGAATATAGGAACCTGCAATTCCTCCCGTTTATCCAAAAATTTCTGAATACTTTCTGTATCTGGGTTGTTCCAGTATTTATGAAATTGCAGCATCAGGTTAGGATCCAGTACCTCATTGAAGATTGTCCAGTCTGTAGCCCAATGCACGCCCTCCAGAATAATCATATGATGCGGATCCACTTCCCGAATCGCTTGAATAATATCTTTATAGAGCGGCATTACCTGATCATTATATTCCGCAAAATAATTAGGGAGAGGTTCATTAAGCAAATCATACCCTGCTACAATCCACTCGTCCTTATAACGCTCCGCAAGCATTCTCCATAACGCGATAGTCAAACGCTGGTTCGATTCGATTGTGAACAATTCCGGTTGGTCATTCTCTGAATCATCGATATTGGCCCCCGTCTGTCCCCCAGGTGCTCCATGCAAGTCCAATATGACATATAGTGAATATTGACGGCACCAATCGATGACTTGATCAATAAGCATCAAGCGTTCACCCTTAATCCTCAAAGGTTCTCCGTCCTCGATCAAGAATCTGGCGTTAATGGGGACTCGAATCGAATTAAAACCTTCAGCAGCTATTTGCTGAATGTCCTCTTCGGAAATGTATCTTTTGTAATAGAGATCCCAGAATTCAGCCGCTTTGCTGTCACCGACCAGATCCGTAATCATCTTCTCGATTCTCCGCGGACGGTCTCCTTGTTCGGGGAGATGCCACATATACCCTTCAGGAAGCAGCCAGCTTCCCAATCCAACACCCCGCAGTAATATCTCTTGGCCTAAGCCGTTGACCACTTTTTTGCCAACGGCTTTTACAAAACCGCTTACCTCTTGATTTAATTCCATACCCAACTCACTCGTCCTCTCATCTCAAGCTCAGCCTTTAATGGCACCTTCTGCGATCCCACTGAGAATGTATTTTTGCAGCAGTAAATATACAACTATGATCGGGAGCATGGTCAGCACCAAGGAAGCCAAGATAGCCGACCAATCATTATTATACTCACCAAATAGCATATTGGTAGATATCAGCAGCGTGTAATAGTCAGAATCCGTAAGCATTAGAAGCGGCAGCAGAAAGTCGTTCCACATCCATAATGCATTTAGAATGGCTACCGTTGCTGTAATGGGCAAAAGTAATGGAAAAATGATGACAAAGAACAATCGAAGCTCTCCGCAGCCGTCCATCACAGCAGCCTCATCCAAATCGCGTGGTATCGATTTAACAAAACCATGATACAGAAAAATAGCTAGCGCAACACCCAGTCCGATATAGATCAGTCCCAGTCCATAAGTGCTGCCCTGAACATGTAATTCCTTCGAAATCTTCACCAAAGTAATCATAATAGAGTGAAAAGGAATTAAGGAAGATAAGACAAAAAAGGCAAAGAAAAATTGACTTAGCTTGCCAGGCGTACGTGACATTTTGTAACCTGCCATTGAAGCGAACAGGATAATACCCGTCACCCCAATCAGGGTTATCATGATAGTATTCCAAAAGCTTCTTAGAAAGTCGATTTTGTGGTAAGCATCACTATAATTAGCAAACGTTAAGCTAGTGGGAAGAGCAAGAATATGATTCAGCATTTCCCCGTCCGTTTTCAAGGAATTCAGTACAGCCATATAAATAGGAAATAATGTAAACCCGGCTGCTATTACCAAGATCAGTAGAACCATAATATTGCCTGGACCACGTTTTTTTCGGGAAGAGTAAGCGTTCTGCATCGCTATCATGCCTCCACCTCTCTTCGTTTCATGATCCATAATTGAACCATAGTGATTAGCAATACAATGATAAATAAAATGATGGCTTTGGCGCTGGCATAACCATACCTTTGATTAAAGCGGAAGGCTTCTTCTACGATATTGATCGCGATCACCTGAGTGGATCGTCCGGGTCCACCCCCGGTTAAGGCAAATACGGCATCGAACACCTTAAAGGAAGTGCTGAGCGTCAGAAAAATACCAATAGTCACTGCAGGATAGATCATCGGCAGCGTGACATGCCTGAAGTTCTGTACACTATTAGCACCGTCGATGGCCGCGGCTTCACTTAATGATTTGGGAACACCTTGCAGCGCCGCGATGTAAATAACCATCTGATACCCTACCCCTCCCCATAATGAAAGAATGACGATGGAGTAGAATGAAAAGGAAGGATCACCGATCCAGGATTGATCCAGCAGCAGCCATCCCGTCTTCTCCGCAATAACTGGCAATACCTTAGTGAATATAAATACCCACATGAATCCCCCAATAATGAGACTCAGCATGTTTGGCATGAAGAAGATTGTACGGAATAACACTTTACTTCTGCGACGAGACTCCACTAAAACCGCCAGCAGCAGAGCAATTACATTCTGTAGTACAACCATTACAATGACATATTTAAGTGTAAATCCAATGGATTTGATGAAATAAGGATCATTCCCCAGCGCCTCAATATAATTGGAGAACCCGACCATTTGGTAGGTGGGATTCAGGCCGTTCCAATTCGTTAAGCTGTACCATACGCCCCCAAAAGCAGGGGCGATGGTAAATACAGCATAGAACAATAAGGATGGCAATACGAAGGCCAGAAGAATGATGGATTGCTTATTTTTTCTCGAAAGGTTCATCTGCTCTCACTCCCCATCAATCTATAGCCGACTTATTGCACACTTTTAATTGCGGTTTCCCAAGCTTTATCCATACTGCTGATGAATTGTTCCTTCGTTACCTCTTTGGCATAGTAGCTTTGGAGCAGTTTCGCTTGCTCGTCTGTTACACCGTTAGGCAGTTTCAGATCCTGATACGCTTTACCTTGTTCCACGTATTTGGAAGCTTCGTTCACCCAAGGGAATACCTCGTATTTATGCACGGTCGAGACAGGATTGAACTTCAATTCTTCAAAAAGAGCGGAGGAATCCTTATCATCATAGAAGTAATTCAGTAGATCAAGTGCAACCTCTTTATTCTTGCTAGATTTCGATACCGCCAGTGTCGTCGAGACCGACAGATTAATCATGGTTCCTTCGGAATTGTTACTCACTGGAAGCGGAGCTACTCCGAATTCAAGTTCAGGGTTAACCTTTAGAATCGTTTCTGCATTCCATGGACCTTGAACCCACATGGCCGCCTTGCCATTTGCAAATTCAGTAGAGCCAGCTTCGTTGCCAACCTCAAAGGGCTTAGCTGTTCCATTTGCATTAATGAGATCGATAATATTGAAAATATCCTTTACATCGGCGTATGATGCTTCACCTTTATTCATCTTCTCGATCCAGTCCGGGTGCTCGGAGGAGATAATCCCTCCTAGCGACAGTGCTGTCATCAACTGTGGAACCCAGGATTCCTGGAAAGCCAGCATGAAGGGCTTCACTTTATTAGCTTGCAGCTTCTCTACAACTACCTTCATTTCATCAAGCGTTTGAGGAGGTGTAATTCCCTGATCATTGAATATTTTTTTGTTGTACAGATAGCCCCACGATGAGCTCTCCAGAGGGAGCGCAACGACCTGACCTTCTAATGTAACTGTACTTTTTACGCTTTCGTATAAAGTCGCAATTGCCGGTTGGCCAGACAGATCCTCTAGGTACCCTGCTTTGAAATACGTTGGCAAATCGTTAGCGTGCACATCAAAAATATCAGGGGCATCATTTGAAGTCAGTCTCGCTTGGAGGACCTGCTTCGCCTGATCGGGATTCGGCATCTCCAGGTCAAAGGTTACCTCAATATTTTTCTCGGCAAGCTCTTTCGCCTTGAACTGTTCGAAATACTTCTCGAATTGTTCTTTAAACCGCGGTGAACCAATTTGAATTTTCAGCTCCACCTTCTGAGCTTCGGCCGTTGGCTCCGCCGTAGCTTCCTCCACAACTTTCCCACCATTGTTTACTGCAGGATTAGCATTGTTTGAGGTACCGCAAGCTGATAGCGGTAACATCATCATTAAGCTTGCAAGACCTATATAAAGCGCTTTCTTCATTGTTGACTCCCCCTCTTTATGGTTTGGTGCTTCTTCAGTATAGGGCTGGCATGGGGATTGAAGCATTAGCGCGGATTAGCAGCTTTTATTGCACAATATTGATATTTTTTTCTACTTCTTGCCCTTCTGTATATCTCCTGGCGTCAGACCGAACTGCTTCTTAAATACGCGGTGGAAATAGGCAAGTTCTGTATACCCGGTCATTAGTGCTGCTTCTTTAATCGACATGTGGGGTTGTTGCAGCAGTTCCCTAGCAAGCTCCATACGTTTACGGATAATGAATTCGGTCAGATTCTCACCAACCGTTGTTTTAAACACTCTGCTTAAATGTTCCTTGCTAACATAGAACTTACCCGCAATGGATTCTAACGTAATAGGCTCCAAAAAATGCTTATCGATATAGTCCTTCACCTCGGGGATCAGGAGGCGGTTCTTCGTCTTGTGCAGCGTTTCGATTTTATCGATGGCATTTAGATAATTGATTTGAATCTTGGCAAGTGTACCGGGTACATCTGTCCAATCACTAGGCTCTTCGTTTAAAGAACTATGAAGCTCAAATCCTGCTTCATTTTCCAGCATGAATTGCTCCAGTATGTGTAGGAAATCATCGCCAACCTTAGCAATCAACGCAGGTTCCAATCCCTCCGGGAAAATATTAATTAGAAATTCCTCCAACTTATCCAAGGCTTGCAAGACGGCTGGCTTGCTCAGCTCGAACAGAGCCGCAAAAACGCGCTTCCGCAGGGCTACATATCGGTCCATCGAAGGCGTGCTCGGGAATACTAGCGGTGAATCCCAAGATGTATTCACGGTCAGCTTCTGGGTCTGCAGTTCATGAATACATTTCGCAAGCGCCGCATTCAGCTCGTCCGGATCAACAGGCTTAAGTAAATACTCGACCGCTCGCGACTGAATGGCCTGTTTCAGATACATGAAATCATCGTAGCCGCTCATGACAATAATCTTAAGGAGTGGGAACTGAACATTAATCTGTTTCAGCAACTCAACCCCATCAACACCGGGCATTCTCATATCTGTCAACACAATGTGAGGCCCCAGTTCCTTCATCAGCCTAAGACCCTCCCTGCCATCCTCTGCTTCGCCGACAATCCTTAGGCCCAGCCGATCCCACTCTCCAAGAGCCTTTACAACCTCTCTCGCCCAAGGTTCATCATCAATAATCAGTACTTTATTCACTCCTGTTCCCTCCCATTCTGCAAAGGCAGCTTGATGACAAATACCGTCCCCAAATCCGGCTTGCTGAATATTCTCATTGATGCCTCACCGCCATAATGCAGCTTAAGTCTGGATACGACGTTTTGCAGCCCGATTCCCTTGCGCACTTTCGGTTGTTCATTCTCCAAATCCGGATTGCCCCATTCAGGCTTCAAGGAACTGCCTTCGGTCAGCGCTGACCGGAGTATCCCTAAACGCTCACTTGGAATGCCAGCTCCATTATCCATAAGGACAATCACGAGATGACGCCGAATTTTTTTCACACGGATTTCAACTTTCCAGCTTCCTTCCTTCGATTGCAATCCATGTTCAAAGGCATTCTCTACAAGCGGCTGTAGAGTGAATCTCGGAACGGTTGTACGGTTGCCCCTTCCGTCAGATTCAATGATAATCGTACAGCGTCCCTGAAATCTCTGTTCCTGGATAAACAGGTAATTGCGGACATGCTTAAGCTCATCTTCAAGTGTTGCAATATCATTACCGCTGCTGATCGAATATCGCAGCAGGTCGCCGATTACCTTCGTTATTTTATAAATTTCAGGAGCGCCTTTGACAAGTGCCATGCCTCCAATTAAATTCAGCGTATTATTCAGAAAATGCGGGTTAATTTGTGCTTGCAGGGCCATAAGCTGCGCATTCTTCACCTCAATTTCCTTCTGGTATCCATTCTCCACCAGTTCTTTCATCCGCTGCATCATCGAATTATAACCTCGTTCCAACAAGCTAATCTCATCATAGCTTTGAATGGATGTCTGCTCGAACTGATGGAGCGGCGTCGTTCTCATGGTTCTGGCAAGGCCAACAATGGGTCTTGTGATCCGCAGGGACACCGCAATGGACAGCAGGATCGAGACTACTGCGAACAACGAACCGGTTATGAGGCCTGCTTTTACCGTGATGTTGGCGCTTTCCGAAATGGTTGAAATCGGCAAGGCTTTGATTAAGGTCAATTCCCCATCATCCACCCGCTTTATAAAAATGTAATAGCTTTCTGTTCGTCTGATTTCCGGTTCTTCTTTCGGGCTATAATCATTCCCTAATTGGCTAATCACCTTTTCGAAGCTCTGATCCGGGGTTGACCCTGATAGTCGTTCTCCCTCGTCATTGATCAGGAAAACCAAGCTCTCCTCCTCTGATTTCAGAATGGTGCTGACCTCTTTCCATACTTGCTTGTTGATCCGTATAGATAAGCCGCCGAGCAATCGCCTATCTTGGAAGTCGTTGATACTATGGAAGGCATAAATATCGTTGCCGGATTCTTTGAAATACATGTTAATTGGCTCCCGCAGCATGCGGCTCCAATTTCCCTTTTCGATATCCAGCGAATAGGTGAGGCCGCTATTTGCATAATTAATGGCATACGCCTTCTGATTTTGGTGCGTGTAGAGCGCTAGTTCATCAATTTTTTTGGAATTGGCATAAAAGGCTTTGGTCAGGGTCTCTTGAATATATTTTTGTGTGCGGAATTGTAAGCCGATATCTTCATTTTCATTCATATTTAAGCCGTCTATCAATTCTTGGTCGACCTGCAGGGAATAAAACAACACATCCATTTGGCGGAATAATTCGTCCAAGTACTGATTCGCCCACATCATGCGGGAGTGGTTGGCCTCCAATATTTCTTTCTCTACAGACTCTCGTGTATTGTCCGTGGCAATCCAGGTCATTGTTATTACAGGCAGAGTTGTCAAACAGATCATCAAAATCATCAGCCTATAACGTATGCTAGTTCGTTTCATGCTCGCACCCTCTCCTCTTTTACGCTGACCCCATACATGTCGCTCATTGTCGAAACCAATTCGTCAGACAGAAGGGCTACTCCTGCTCCTGTTCAACAAAATTCATTTGGCAAAAGAGTCAAAAAACGGCGATACCTCTATTAATAGAGGCATCACCGTTTTTTATATACCACTAAACCTCATAATTAGAGACAACGGAGATATTTCGATTCACTCTTGAACGGGTATCAAAAGTACCGTCATTCAATCGTGACCGTATCTCTAGCGACAACGGCGTCATTCAATGTACCGGTAGGCAGAATCACCGGAGTAATGACAGGCGGCATAGTCACTATAATAGTAGGCGGTGTCCCTACTACAACTTCTGTAATTGTAATATCATCGAAAGAAATCGTATGGGGCACACCATTCGCAGTAACATCCGTTCCCATTGTTTTTCCGATTAGATAATTTAATTTAAGAGTATTGTTGTTAGTGACTGTAAATTGTGTGCTGTAGGTTGCCCAAGTCGCTGTAACATCAAATTTTACTGGATTGGATGCTGCAGTAGTATTGGAATATTCGACAATGATTTGTCGTGCAACAGTCGATTTAGCCTTGAAGCTGAGCTCGTAGGTTTTACCGGCTTCCAACTGGATATCTTCCTGGAACAGCTGTGTGTGCCATGGTTCTCCACCTGCGGCTGCAATTGCAACTTCAGCTACTCCATCGTTCACTGTAAAGGTTGAAGATCCTCCTTCACCGGACCATTTAGACCAGCCCGTTTGCCCAATCCCAAATGAACTATTCAATACAAGATTGGTGTCATTGGCAAGAATAGTCTGTACTACAGTACCGCTTACATAATAGTCAGCTTCTACAGTAATAGTGTACAATCCTTCAATAGGAAATGCTGATGCAGCTATGGTTATTTTACCTGGTTCTATCGTATATTTACTTGCCTCAAGTCTAGTACCATTGACCTTCACTGCCGAGATAGCATTACGCCAAGCCTCGTTATCGGTAAATATAAGCTCTATTGGCTGAGAGACCCGGTTATTGCTTTTGTCTTTCAATAGCTCCTGTGGTTTAGAAGGTGCATTCTTAATCTCAAACCTTACATTGTCGATCGTAATTTCATGTGATCCAGCTACACTTACACCTTCTACTTTGCCAAGCAAAAATTTGAGGGCAAGTGTATCATTACTGCCTTGGCGAAATTCAAAAGTGAAAGATTTAGACTCCGGTGTTACGTCTATGACTTTAGAAAAAGAAGGCTGATAGGAGGCATTATCGGCAATCACCTGAATTTTACGTGCTGTGCTTGAGCTGGCATCAAATTTTATGACATAATCAATACCGCTTGTCGCCTTCAGTTTATTCTGGAAAAGCATGACGGAGTAGGACTGATTCCCCGTGTTAGTAATGCTAAATTTGGCTTTTCCATCCGAAACAGCTGCAGTACTTTGACCTCCCTGTTCCGTTAGAAGCCGCTCCCATGCGTCAAAACCAAAGTTGAACTCTCCATTTAGAAGCGGGAAGTATACCAAGGATGGATCATAGTAAAAGCTCGTGCGAATCAGATTAAAATTATCTAAACTGATCGTCCCTGTTGCTCCACCCAACTCTAGAACAAACTGCCCCTCATGATCCGTTCCCCCTGCAAGGTCAGGGAAATTCACTTTGATTTCCTGGTTTACCGGAGTCAGATTAACAACTTGCTCTGCATACACACTGCTATCCTTACCAAGCAGCTTAACTTTAGCCATACGATTCGATGTGGATGCCCCTTTAAAGGTAAGTTCATAGTCTTGCCCCTCAATTAGGTATATTCCTTTTTGCAGCAGCTTCACGTCACCTGTATTACTGCCTGCCTGAGTAACTTGCAGGTCTAATGTCCCTTGAGCATTGACAACAGGGCTTACGGCTGCGCCATTTGCTGCTTCTGCATGCCAATAACTCAAACGGTTCGTTCCACCCAGATCAAAGGTTCCGTTGTATAAATGATTCCCGCTGCCTAATGGAGTCTTAGCCGTATCATGTTCAAAAGGAATACTATCGATCTCCTCCAAACGTACATTTCCGATCCAGACAGGGGAAGCATTGGTTCCCAGATTGAATTCAACCCTTGCGGCAATATCGGAATCTTCTTTCATTTGAAACATGATTTCATAAGGCTTCATCGTAGAGGTTAATTCTGCTTTGAGACCTGGTGAATATCCAGCAAACCCGCGTGATTCCCCACCTGTAACACGGACATTAATGTTCCGGGATGTGTCAGTCTTTGCCTCAAAGCTCAGCTTGTAAAAACGTCCCTTAGCCAGAGATACAATGGCCTGTGGTTGGATGGAATAAGAATTCCCGCCCGCATTGCTGATATTCACTTTGACGAAATTCTTACCTCCAATAGGTTCAAGTGAAAGCGTAGCGTTTGCGCCCGATTCCTTGAATAAAGACCAGTAAGCTGTTTTCGGGATGCCCATTCCAGCATCACCATCCACTTGCTCTGTGAAGTTGTTATTGTATACAAGATTTCCATCCGGAAGTGCTGTTTTGGAGCCAGCCAAATAAGCTTCTTTAGCTGTCGTAACCGGCACCGGTTGACGGTACTCCCTGCCTGTCAGGTCATATACTCTGACATAATCAATCTCCATACTTTTTGGGAAAACGGTCTCACTTGTCGGATTGCCGTCAAAGTTTCCGCCCACCGCCAAGTTCATCAACAGATGGAATTCCTGATTGAACGGCGCTGGATATGCATTGTTAGCCGGTTGTCCGTTGCTTAGGCTGTACCAGTCATTTTTAGTGGAGAAAAGAACACCGTCAACATACCAACGCATTTCACCCGGCTCCCATTCGAGGGCATAAGTGTGAAACTCCTCTATCGTTGAATTTCCAGGAAAAACGTATTCCTTACCGGAGTAGATATTGTCCGGCCACTGCGCGCCGTAATGAATAGTTCCAGCTACAGTATTCGGACGACTGCCCCAGCCTTCCATAATATCGATCTCACCGGAAGACGCCCATTGGCCGTAGACCGTATTCTCCGGCAGCATCCATATCGCCGGCCAATAGCCTTTTCCCGTTGGGGCTTTGGCCCGGATTTCAAACTTCCCGTAGGTTTTACTGAATAAGCCCTTGGTTTTGATTCGGGAGGAAGTATAGGGCTTACCGCCCTGCTCCTCTTTAAGAGCTGTAATAATTAATTTTCCGTCCTTTTCTTTTACATTTTTCTCCTCGTTGGTGTACCATTGCAGCTCATTGTTGCCCCAACCAGGGTTACCTACTACTGTCCCGTCTCCGAGGTCATAGGTCCATTTCGTGGGATCAATCGTTTCATCATTGAACTCATCATTCCATACCAGAGTCCACGGATTCACGGTGGGTGTTCCGCCACCGCTACCGCCGCCACTGGTCACAGGAGGAACTGTAGATGACACAGTCACCTGAGTGGTATTGCCTTTTGGCAGTGCTGAGCCACCGAGGGTAACTCCCACTGCATTGTTCTCAAGTGTGTTGATTATTGCGCTGCCTTGAAGGATGCTTCCTTTAGCATTTGGGGCGATGTGCAGCACATTAAGTTGAACCTTATCGTTAAGTACAAGAGTAGTTGGACTGTTAAGCGTAAGCTTGCCAAGCCCTCCTGAAATAGTAAGCGTCAACCCAGATTCCGTAGAGTCTGTTGTTGTTACAGCTGCAAAGTCCCCTTTGAGCTTCACCGTTTTGGGTCCTGCAGTTACGTAGACATTAGTAAAGCCAGCCCCCGTTAGGCTACTCTCCTCCAACATAGCACCGGACTGCACGTAGACGGCATCGAATACCGTTGTACCGCTGGCATACACACGTACCTTACCGTTTGATTTGGAAACTTGCGTCTCACCCATCGCAGAGTCTTTGAAACCTACACTCTGCTCGCCTCCTCCGGAAATAAAGGTTGTACCCTTAACCTTTATCTGACTAAGCAGTGCATTTCCCTCTCCAATTCCTTGGGTCAAGTAGAGGTTGCCCTCAATAACCGTGTCCTTCAGCGTAACATCTGCCCGATTGATAATGACATTCCCTTTTACTGTTCCAAGAGAACCCTCTCCGGCAGTAACAACAAGCTCCGAAATCATCCGATCCACCATTGAAGCAAGCTCTGCACGGGTTACAACACCATCCGGTTTAAACATTCCACCGGGGTAACCTTTAATATATCCACCGGCTGTGAGAGCGGCAATTGCGCTCAAGGTTTCTGCGTTGACTCCGCTGAGATCCTTGAAGCTGACTGCTGTGTTGTTTGCTTTTAGATGAAAAACCTTCTGCAGCGACAGTACTACTTCACCTCGTGTAAGTGGTTGTGTCGGGTAAATCTTATTAACTGTGTCTTTGCTTATATAACCTGCAGCAATTCCTTTGGCAATGTCACTCTTGTACCATGCTGATTCCTGCACATCAACCGGAAGTACCGCCGACTGCTCCTGATAATTGAATATACGATTCATGATGGCTGCAAACTCTGCTTTGGTTACTACCTTTGCGGGACGGAAAGATCCATCCTCATATCCGTTTATGACTCCATTCCCACTCCAGCGCTGTAAAGGTCGAACAGCCCAATGATCTGAACTCACATCCGTAAACGCTTTCATTACATTCGCCGGGCTGTCTGGAATCGAATTAGCCGCGAACGTTGTACTTCCCACTACCGGAGATAACAGACCGGTAACCAGCACCATGGCTGATAGGATTGCTGAGATATTTCTCTTCATTCTAGATTTCTCCTCCTTAATTTTCGTGAAATTTTCGGCATTGAAGATATAGAATCGAAATCGGTTTCGATAATATTATTGTTGACTAGATTGCTTGTTTTGTAAAGATGTAATTTGAGCTTTTTTTCCAGCTGATAAAGATACGATCTATTACCTGTGCGGGAACCGTTTGACTTGCTTTTACATTAAGAATAGAATGAATTCAAACTGAATTTGATGTCAAATTTACTATAAAACTCCCTATTTTACTGTGTTTTTCACGAAATACCTATATTTAAGCCGGAAGGTGGCTCTACATTGCAATTAAACATTAAAATGATCGCCGAGATGGCTGGCGTTTCGGTTTCAACAGTTTCGAAAATCATGAATAACTATAGCGATGTTTCCGAAAAGACGAAACAAAGAGTACTGGAGATAATCGAGCAGACCGGATATTTACCCTCCAACTCCGCCAAGACATTGGCAACCAAGAAATCCAGCTTAATTGGGGTGATTTTTGCCGGAGAATTGAACGTTGACTTTACGCATCCCTTTTTCGTTGAGGTGCTCAATTCCTTTAAGAAGCAGATGGGAGTGCTCGGCTATGACCTCATCTTCTTTTCCAATGAGAAATTTATTAGCGGCGGAGACTATTTCTCCCGTTGTCTGCATTTCCATGTGGACGGCTGCGTCATTATTTCTGGACAGAAGATGGAGAATGCTATTCAAGAGCTTGATATGAGCAGTATCCCTTGCATTGGAGTAGATCTGGAGCTGAAAGGCAAGAAGTCTGGATATGTCATGTCGGATAATTTCAAAATCTCATCCAAGGTCGTGGAGCACTTCTATTTGCTAGGGTACAGAGAGCTTGGATTTATCGGTAGCACGGCAGATTCGAATATCTCGAACAAGCGGGAGGAAGGCTACATTAAAGCCATTGAAGGCTTCGGAATGGCTGTTAATGAGAAATGGTTTGTTCACGGAGATGATTTCTTTGAGCCCAGCGGATACGCGGCCATGCAGCAATTAATACAGGCCGGCAATCTGCCTAAAGCCATCTTCGCAGCCTCCGATTTACTGGCACTCGGGGCCATTCGGGCCTTGAAGGAGCACGGACTTCGTATTCCGGAGGATGTGGCCATCATTGGGTGTGATGATATTGAGGCTTGTAAATATACCAGCCCCAAGCTGACAACCATCCGCCAGAACAAGGAAAGACTGGGCGTACTTGCAGCTCATATGCTGTTCGACCTAATTAATAATCAATCCGAGGGCGGCTCTTTTGTAGTTGAACCTGCACTGGTTATCCGGGAATCCTGCGGAAGCCAGAACACTTAAGCAACTGGTGTTGACCAACAGCTAGAAGAGGCTGTCCCAAAAGCCATGCAAATGGCTACTGGGACGGCCCTCTCTTTTGAGTAAGACTTAAGTTGTTATTGTCAGCGGACGCTCCGCGAACGGATCGTTGCTCCAATCGCTGTGCTCTCCAGATTTTATTTATTTTCCTTAGCGGTAAAAATCCGGAGAGCAAGGCGACCGCTACCACTTTTCCGCAATCGTTCCGTCCTCTCCGCTACTTTCAGCGGAAACCGTTCCAAAACCTTCTCTAAAACAGCAAAAAGAAACCTCTCTTTGGTAAAATGGAGTTACTACACAACCATTTCAAAGGGGAGGTTTCTTTTGTAAGTGGTGGCCGGGTCAGCTACCATCCCAAAATGCTCACCAAAATCATTATCTACGTCTACACCCTACGCATCTATTCTTCCCGGCAGATTGCCAAAGCCGTGCGGGAGATCTGCTGAAGCAAGCAGCCCTTTGTTTTTGATTCATAGAAAATGTTACAACAGCATAAGACACCCGAAAGGTTCTATCTGCACGTATAGCCTGTCTGTGTTGTTAAAGGTCGAACCCGACAATACATCCGTCAGGACATTCTGATCCGAGCGGTAAGGGGACAGATCCAGCTGATAGCTATTTGGAGAGTTGTTGATGATTAGTCCCATCTTATCTTGATCGCTTCTTCTTACATAGCCGAGTACATTACGGGCTTCGTCTGTAAACCAGGGGCTGAAGGAGCCTTTGCGTAGCACATCATGGCCCATTCTTAACGAAATCAGCTGTTGGTACCATTTACGAAGCGCTGTATTCTGGTCACACTCCCGCCAAACCATAGGTTTTCTGCAATGAGGGTCGGTAGCGCCCTCCATCCCAACTTCATCTCCGTAATAGATCATCGGAATACCGATATAAGTGAGCTGAAAAAATACAGCTAATCTCATTCGTTTCTCCGCGGTGTTCACTCGGTCCCAGCCGCGGCCTCCCTGCTTGCAGGCCGTTAAAAACCGAAGTGTATCATGACTTCCGATTAACTGGAACATTGCAGAATTGGCCTGATCGTTACACAAGGCCTCCTGATGGAGCAACTGCTCCATAAAGCGAACAGGTCCCGTAGTTTGTTCAGCGAAAAATTCCAGCATAGCATCACGTAGTACGTAATTCATGCCTCCATCGAACTTATCCCCTCTCAGCCATGGACCGGAAGCATGCATAATCTCTCCTATGATGAGCAATTCAGGGTATTCCGCTTTAAGCTCCTTCCGAAAACGGGACCAGAACAACGGATTCACTTCATTGGCTACATCTAAACGCCAGCCGTCGATTCCAGCTTCACGCACCCAATATTTCGCAACACCAATCATATAATCAGCAACATCCTTATGATCCATATTCAGCTTGGGCATATGTACTTCAGCTTTGCCGAAGGTTTCATAATTTGGAGATGGACTCTGCGTAACTGGATAGGAGTCAATGAAGAACCAATCCTTATAGGGGGAGTGCTCCCCTTGTTCCAACACATCCTTAAAGGCAAAGAAAGTGTCACCCGAATGATTGAACACAGCATCCAATACGACTTTGATTCCATGCTGATGAGCCTGGTTCACCAGTTCCTTCAGTCCATTCACATCCCCAAAACCCGGGTCAACTTTATAGTAATCCGATGTATTATATTTATGCTCTGAAGGAGATTCAAAGATAGGAGTCATATAGATGACGGTGATCCCTAACTCCTGCAAATATGGAATTTTATCCGTGATCCCTTGCAGGGTTCCCTGATTATAGCTGCTGGGATAGATTTGGTAAGTCACCGCATCCGAGACCCATGAAGGGAGTTCCAATGCTATAGAGTTGTGAAAATATGCATATTGAAAAGAACCAGCCCGCTCCCGATTCTCTGAAATTCCCCGCTCCCCATACCATAAATAATCACCGGATGTATTTTCTACGTAGAACAAATATCTGCTTCTTTTAGTGTCTGTCTTAATCAAAGCTTCATGAATTTCATAGGCACCGGCTGATCCGATTCTCTCCATAGATAGCGGCACTTCTTTGCCCGGGGAATCATAACGGTCGGAATGAATAACGGTACAGGATAATTGCTGGCCGCTTTGAACAAATAATCTGAGCTTTAAGACACCAGGACCTACCGGAAAAGCAAACGGATCTTCACACGTATGATACAAAAACCATTTTTGCGACATAAAATACAACTCTCCTTCTATCCATCTATCGTTCGTTTATATTTATGTTATTATGGTTACAAATAACGTTCCAAGTCGAGAGGGAAAACGATGAAGGTAACCATTTCGGATATTGCCAAAGCAGCCAATGTGGCCAAATCCACCGTATCAAAGGTGCTGAACGATTCTCCAAAAATATCGCAGGAAACGAAGCACAGAGTCCGGGAAATCATGAAGCAAATGAACTATACCCCTAGCAGCATTGCTACGCAATTAGCTAGACAAAGTAGCTACAACATCGGCTTGCTTGTAGATATGTCCAAAGAAAGTGAATTCTTGAACCAGTTCTTCTATAATATTATCGGTGGAATTGAGAGCGTAATCGTCTCTCTGAAATATGAACTGACCATTTCGAATGTGCAACATAGCAACCCAGAGGGGCATTTCTTAAATAGACTTGTGCTTAGCAAACGTGTTGACGGGATTATTGCTAACAACTCCGTATTGACAGAGGATCTGTCTGCTGAACTGGTTCGCCTCCAGTTCCCCTTTATATCCATTGGTGAGCTTGCGGGCTCCGCGGGCTGGGTGGATTTTGATAATGAATTGGGCGGAAGAATGCTAACCAGCCATCTGCTGGAACAAGGCTACTCCGCTGTTGCCTTTATTGGTGGTGAAGAGAAGGAAAAAATATTTACCCACCGCTGTAACGGTTACATGCAGGCTCTTCATCAGTCCGGTTTCACTGTACATAAGGAATGGATTGTGAATTGTAAAGCCAATGAGCATGAAGGCTACCAAGCCGCTCTAAAGCTTCTGCAAGGGGAAAACCCGCCTGATTCCATCGTATGCATGAGTAACTATGCCGCCTTCGGTGTACTTCAGGCTGCCAAGGAGCTCGGCATTCATGTTCCCTCCCAGCTTGGTGTTGCTGCTTTCGATGAATATCCGTTGTCCCGGTATACAACACCTCCCTTAACATCACTTAATATCGATACTTTTAAGCTTGGGGTAGCTTCAGGTCATTTGCTGATGGATCGAATCCTTTATCCCGATAACCCGCCTAGACATGTACTGCTGGAGCCCGAGCTCATTCAGCGCGAATCTACCCGAAGAAATTCTTAATCAGACTCCTCCGTGTGACCGTAACTACTTCTCCATAAACTTATCAAGAAGCGACTCCCGCTGGGAGCCGCTTCTTGGCTTTTCTGATTTAAAGAAGTGGCCTTACCGATTCTTCTTGATCCTAGGTACCTTATTGATCCTTCCAGCGTTGAACGGTTAGTGTCACCGTCTGCGCACCGCCAGAGGGTGTCAGTGTACGGTTCGCTATATCCGCACCGGATGTAGTCGTTTCCACGGTCGCCCATGTTCCGCGGGTCAGCTTATACTGCACCGCAGTTCCGGCAGGAAGATTCAACGTAATGGAATAGATCCCATCGCTTCCTTTGGTAAGCTGATAGGCAGGGTCAGCCGCATTCCAGTTATTGAACGAACCGGTGAGATACACGGGACCGCTCGCTGGAGTGGTAGATGGAACGGTTACCCGGAACGTAACACCGTCTGCTTTTGGCTCGCCTGCAGAGATACTGCCATTTACAAGACTCCATGTCCCGCTGTTGAAGTGGTAGTTGCTACTACCGTTACTATCCCAAGTCCCGCTGCCGTTGTTAAAGGCTGCAGTAAGTCCTGCAGAACTGCCTAACGGCACTGTAATCACACTGTATCCGCTAAAAGCAGAGGATGACATCTGCACGCCAGGTGGCGTGGTCCAGGTTGTAGCTCCATCCAACTTGTAATGAATGTAGGAGCTGCTGAAAGCTGGATTTTTGTAGAAAATCTTCACGCTGTTGCCTGGTGGAGTGGTTGCGAAGGCAATCGCACTCAGTCCAGAGAGATTTCCCGCAGCATCAAAGGCTTTGATGGTGTACTCATATGTTGTGCTTGAAGTTAAGTTAATGTCCGTATAGGAAGTCGCAGCTGTTGTTCCAACCTTGACGCCATTACGATATACCTCATACCCCGTTACTCCTACATTGTCAGTAGAAGCGGTCCAGCTCACTAGTACGCTTGAAGCGCTCTGTGGTACTGCCGTTACATTTGTCGGTGGAGTCGGAGCGATCGTATCTACGATTAGCGGCTGTTTCGCGTAGATTTTGGAAGCATTTGCCCCCACTGAGACTGCAATTTGTTTACCTGTAGCTCCGCCAGACTGAACAGTAACTGTATCCGCTGTGTTTAATTGATTCACCAACACAGTTCCTACCGTCAGTGTGCTTTCTGCACGAAGGGGCAAGTTCACACTTTGCGTACCGCTGGATGCATTACTGAAGACAGAGATAACTTCCTGTCCCAAGTTAGCTCCACTATCAACACGGCGGGAAAAAGCATACAAATTCTGTGCCGACCACATTTCACGCTGAGTTCCTGTACGCAGTGCTGCGTTATTTTTACGGATGTCGTTCAATTTGGCGACAAACTTATAGGTGTTTGCATTCTCATTGAAATAGTTTTGAAGCACGTTACCATTGGCATCCCGCTTTACCATCGACCAGCGGTTCCAGGTATCAGCGATTCCACCTGTCATAATCTGACCATTGCCATTACCTTTATCCTGCTCGGTTCCTTGAAAGACAACCGGTGTTCCGCGTACTGTGAAGAGGAAGGCTAATGCATTCTGCATCTTCGCTACATTTCCTCCAGCCTCTGTTAAGAAACGGTTACGGTCATGGTTATCGATAAAGGTAACCATATGGTTGGCATTCCCGTTATATACGGAATCCTGAGCCAGTGTACTCTTGATGTTGGCATCAAAGGATTGACCATAAGCAAAGCTATTAAGGACAGAGAAGAATAATGGAAAGTCTAACATTCCCCACTCCTTATTCGTTCCTACCCATCTTGAGACAAATTCTGCATTGCCGTCAAAATTCTCACCGAACGTATTAACGCCTAACAGATTCTGCAATTCACCGATATCCGTCGGCTTAATCAGCTTGGCTGCATCGACACGTGCTCCATCGGCACCTGTATAGTCAAACCAACCTTTGATTGAGTTAAAAATAGCTTGCTTCGCAGCCGGAACATCGAAGTCGATGTCATCCAGTCCGCCCAGATCATGATTCTCCAGATAATCCTGTGCCCATTGATCGTATCGTCCATCAACAAGTCCCCAGTTAATATCTCCGTTATGGTGATACCACGATGGATTATTGAACGGTGCCACAGGCTGCAGGCTTGCGATATCATAGTTAGCCTGAGTCCCGAGCATGTAATCTCCGATATGATTAGGAACGACATCAATGATAACCTTGATGCCCTGAGCATGTGCTGCATCTACCAGTTCTTTCAGCTTCTCTTTAGTTCCGAAGTAAGGATTTGCTGCATTAGGATTCTTAACATTGTAGCCGTGGTAGGCTGTATTTTTACCAGTACCGTTGTTATCCCGATTGGTCATCTGCGGCTCTGCTACTGGTGATATCCAGATGGCAGTATATCCCATATTCTTGATGTAGGGGAGCTTGTCGATAACCCCCTGCCAGTCGCCGCCTTTCATATATCGAAAATCATCCTCCGTAGTTTCCCCGTAACGTATGGCTGATCCAGTTGCATTGTTAGTGGAATCTCCGTCATTGAAGCGGTCCACCATAATCTGATAAATCGAGTCGTTTTCCGTAACGGTTCCAATACTTGCCGCCTCAGCGACTGACGGTGTTAAGACAAACAACTGAATAGCCAAAGAAAGAACCATAGATGTAATCAGAACCGGTAGAAGCCATAATTTGCGTTTCATTCCTCATCTCCCTCTCTTAATAAAGCGCATACAAAACTGATAATTAATCATAGTTGTGTCTTGTAATCAAAGGATTGCGGAGGCCGGACGACGGTAGCACTTTTCGGGTAGGTTGATTGCTCATGAGGTGGTGACTAAAAAATCTGACATGATAAATTCTTAACGTTGCGTCTTCCTTATATCTAATCTTTCTAAATCAGGGAAACCGGTTTCCCTAATAAAAAATAGCATGCACTTCCCAGTGTTGTCAACCTAAAATATTGCATGTTTATTCCAGCTGTATTCAAAAATCTTTCTATCTATATAAGATGAACTTAAGATATTAACTTAAGGCTCAGACGTCACTACCGTGAAGATTTGGACTTCCGGCCGCTGTTGTATCCAGATTTCTTTTGATTTAACCCGCTTTTAGCGGTTGAAATCCGGATACAAAGGCGGTCGCTTTCGCTCCTACAGTTCCAAATTTCCCTCCCTCTGTATTAATCATTTTCCTTTCAAATGCTCGCTCATTCGCAGGATATCTTTCTGCTAATCAGATGAGGAAGAGCGTGAGGCCGGTTAAAGCCTTCTCTCCTCCTTGTCAGAGGGCATACGGGAACAAGGGAGGGGTTATTTCCCTGGTTTCACGATATGTAGGAGCTGGATCCACTCGATCCCTGGAGGTTTTCCCTCCCATGACTCAACGGGTCTATGCCCTTTCATTCCTTCGTTACACCTGTCCAGGGAGTGGAGGCCGGTTATGCTTTAGGTAGCGGGTCTGGGCCCTTATGGAAATTTAATCCGGCCTTCGGTACGCTCCTTTTAGTTAGCGATCCTGCAAATGAGCCAATCCTTGCGAAAAAATTAACGTCGATAAATCTTAAGCTGCCAGTGGGGCGGGGTTAGCGACCTTTGGATCAAAGGAACGCTCCTGTCGGACTAGACCTACAATGATGCGGCAGAGCTTTCCGATTAACTTGAAAATGGAAGCCATGGGCTTCATCTTCTTTTGTTTCACATTATGCTCATGCCAAGCCCGAAAGGCAGGGTTTTGGGAGACTAGAGAGATGACACCCAGGTAGAGGTGTTTACGTAGTTGGGGCCTTCCTCGTCCAGTGATCTTGACTTGGCCCTGGTATTTACCAGAACTCTTCTCTGCCAAATTTAGACCGGCCTGAGAAAGAATTTGGTTACCATGGGTATAGGTTTTCAGATTTCCCGTTCCCGCCAATAAGGCCGCAATACAAATCGTGCCTAGACCTTGAATCGAACGGAGCCGTTGGGTCAATTCAGGAATCTCCTCCAGTAGTTTGATCAGTTCCTTTTGCATCTCTCCTATCCGCTGTTCTAGCCGAAGATAATCGGCTACTAGATTCGCAAGTTGGCGCCGTTCTTCTTCCTGACACGTCGTACGCCCTACAGAGCGACGTGCAGCTGCCAGCAGCTCCGCCGCCTTTTGCAGGGCGCGGGAACCACCCACTCGCTTCATAAAAGGCTTCCAGCCTGCAATCATCTTCTCCGAGTCCAGATTCTTGATATCCCTTGGCAGAGGGAAGGCTTGCAGGGTAGCTAGCGAACGGGGTACGGTCCAATCTTTAAACACGGTGGTGTACTCCGGAAAACTCACATCCAGCCAGCGTGTAATACGGTTTTTGATGATGACTAGGTCTTTCATACAAATTTCCCGATAATTCATGGATACACGTAAACGTTGGAAGACTTCGGGCGTTCGCGGCAAATCGGTATAGTACCCTCGGGAGACCACATCGGCGATCACTAAAGCGTCTTTCATATCACTTTTGGAGGGAGAGTTATCCCGATTTTCTTTATTACGCTTGGTCGTTGCCGGGTTGACCAATACGACATCAATGGACTCCGCAAGAAGCCAATCCGCCAGGTGGAACCAGTAGTGTCCCGTAGGCTCCATTCCAACCAAGACATTGTTTAGACGATGAGTGGATTGAAGGTGCTCCAGCCACTGCTGGAACCGGATAAAGCCTTCCTTGGAGTCAGCAAACTTCAAAGGTTTCCCTATTTCGATTCCACGATAATTGACAGCTCGAGCCACATGAATTTCTTTAGCAATATCTACACCGATGACCACGTGTTTAGGTGTAATCCTTTCGATCTGTTGATTTTGTTTATTTCTTTGTTTAAACTCCATAGTGAGTGTCCTCCCAAGATGAATTTTGTTAGTCACTGGCCGTGACATGATTCTATCTTACAGAGGCGCTCTTTCTTTTGGCAAACTGCATTTCTTAACGCCAACAGGAATGCTTTCGTTCCTTTTCACTTTTTGTTATTTTCATTTGTTCAGCTTATATAGAAACATTTTGTATGGAAAAAGTGGGGGGAATGATGAGGAAATGCTAGGGAAATGCTGGGGGGAAAGCTCCTATACGGACTGTATAGCCCTTAATTTGTTGTAGTCACTGGTTATAAAATCTATGTGGACTCCATTGCCGCTATTTCGGAGAAAAAGCATCATATGAGGCAAAATTTGACTAAATAACGGCTTCTCAGTCCGCATGTCCATCCGTCCATCCGTCCACCCCTCCATCCCTCCGGACGATTCGGCAGGCGCCGACCCTCACAATAAAACCAGCGCCGACCGCGATTAAAAATCGCTGGCGGCGCTGGTTTCTGTCGGAAAGGCCTTATTCCATCGTATACGTATATTGCGGTGAATCGTATTGGGGGCCGGATTTCTCATACGTGAACCAATATTTCAGAACCTGACCTGTGCTAATTCCGCTTACCGTATACTCCCAAGCTGAGCCGTTCAAAGTCATTCGCAAATTGAGCTGCGGCCCATTATTTATTGTGTAGTGCACATCTACATAGAGAGCACTAGTTGTAGGTGTGAAGGCGATCTTAGCTGTAGTCGTCCCTGTCTTCGTAACCTGTGCAGTGTAATCCGGCGTTGTAATCACACCTCCGCCGCTGCTGCCCGTCGTAACCGCAACTGCATTGCTGGTACCTGACACATTACCCGCCGCATCGTTTGCTTTTACCGTAAAGGTATAGGCTGTGTTCGCAGACAATCCGCTTACGGTTGCTGATGTTCCTGTCACCGGAAGTGATCCGCCGTTGTAATAAACGGTGTACCCTGTCACTCCCACATTATCGGTGGATGCTGACCATGACAAGGATACACTGCTTGATGTTTTACCGGTAGAAACAAGATTAGCCGGCGCTGAAGGTGCAGTGGTATCGCCGCCGCTTGAAGTTGTTACCGCAACCGCATTACTCGCTCCTGACACATTACCCGCCGCATCGTTCGCTTTTACCGTAAAGGTATAAGCGGTGTTGGCCGACAATCCGCTTACGGTTGCTGATGTTCCTGTCACCGGCAGTGATCCGCCGTTGTAATAAACGGTGTACCCTGTTACTCCCACATTATCGGTGGATGCTGACCATGACAAGGATACACTGCTTGATGTTTTGCCGGTAGAAGCAAGATTAGCCGGTGCTGAAGGTGCGGTTGTATCGCCACCTCCACCCCCGTTCCCGGTGTTGAAGCTGTTGGCCGAAACCGAAACACTAGTACCGTCAGAGAAGGTAACGGTCTTCGCGGCGTTGGTGTAGTTATAAGCAATGTAGGTTTTTACACCATTTTTGTTAAACACTGCTGCTGTCGGTGAATTAGCTGTAATCGTTGAATCTGCATTGCCCATGGCATCCAGATTGTAGATCCAGTGATACGTATTGGCCTTGGAGTTGCCGCCTTCCGTCCCCCCAGACCCTTCACCCGCTCCGGTAACCATAGAACCAATTCCTGCGCTGAACTGGGATTTGGCTTCCGTAGGATTGGAGATCGCCCGGTACATCCAGACTAGATCCCGCCACATATCCCAACTCGTTCCGCCATTCTCCGAAAGCATGGCGTTGTAATTTTTGTTCGCGTAGCTAGGATAATGAGTCAGATATAGGGATCCCGCTGTAATTGGCAGCCAGTTAATGCCGTGGACCTGCTCCGGATTTGCAGTGAACCACGTTCCGTTGGCTCCCTTGCCGCCCCAAACCATAGTTACAACAGAAGGTGTGTAGGACGCTGCATGAGTATTGTCCTGAACATCGAACCAGTAATCGTTAACCGCATTCATTTCCGTAGTGTAGAGATAAATTCCGAGATCACGCACCGTTGTATTGCCTGTGGCTTCACCCCATAAAATCAGCCCCGTCCAGGCGTTCATTGCCTCGGAAGAGGATTCGTTATTGTTGCCGTCGTCGAACTTGGCATGACCCGAAGCCCAGGTATGGCCCGCGTAAGGGTCAAAATTACGGAGGAATGGAAACATGGTATCGTTGCGATCAATGTTCGCAATGTCGCGAATCAACAAATTCACCATCGGTGCATAGTTGCTCGCCCATGTCTTGTCAGTACGAGCCACCTCTGCTGCTGCCTTGATGAAATAACCATAATGGAAGTGGTGGTCATTCAGTTCATCTGCACTGCCAAAGCTGGCAGGATAGCCGATTAAGGTTCCCCAATTGTTGTTGTAATAGAACAGGTTGCTGCTCTTCAGATTGCCGCTGCCATCACTTGCCTTAAGCCAATCCTGCAGCCGGTTTTTGATTTCTCCCCGGAACTGATTGGCCGCCGCCGTATCTCCGACCTGATCCGCAATTGGTGCCAGCACAGCCAGCTTGCCTAACCGTTTACCGAGATAATAAGTATCGTTGCCGCCCGTGTAGGTCAAGGCTTCTTCTTCGTTGACGTACCCGCCGAGGGTCGTTTTGTTATAACTTCCTTTGTCGGGTAGTGACGGAAGTACACCCGTAAACTTCATATTCGTTGTAAAAGAGGAGCCTTCACCCGTCTTCATCGTTCCTCGTACCGAGTTGTAGGTGTAGGACAGTAGCGATTGTGCTGTATTTTTCCATTGATGTGGGTAAAGAGCGTAGATTGTGCCGTTTTGGGTGCCTTCTTTAGGTGTTGTCGTATAAGTAAAGGTCGTAGAGACCTCACTGTTAGCCGGATTGTAGGAGTAGTTCATCTTCGTGTCTGTCACATACGAATAGGCATATTGCTTGAATTTATTCAGTGTGGCTGCTGTATTATCCGGGAGTACCGCTATCGAAAAATAGTTCTTCCCGTTCAGATTGTTCGTCAGGGCTTTCGTTCCGATTCCGGACCAGGTGCTTCCTGTCGGACCAAACAACGCGTAATGAGCTCCTTCCATCGTGATCCCGAGCACGGAGCTGCTCGCTGTTCCTGACCAAATCGTAGGTGGAGAATAGAATTTCAGTGCAGGATTACCGCCCCCGTATGTGAAGTAGACAAAAGGGGAACCGTGTCCGTACGTAGCTGTCATGGAGTTCGTGCCGTTTTGATAAAGCGCTTTCACAAACCAATCGTTAAAACCGTCCACCTTGGCATCAGGGAACGTTGCTGAAGCAGAATGACCGACCGTAAAGTCATGGATATCATTCATCCAGCCCGCAATGGCTGCACTATTCGCCGTAATGCGATTACCTGGGTAATAAATCCTCATCCCGTCACTCTGGTTTTTGACTGCCAGCGGATGTGGAAACTGTGCGTTCGAGTATGGAGTCCATGCAAGGCTGCTCCACCAGTCATTCGTCTGCATTTTTCCAGTAACATTACTAGAATTACTAGACTTATAGATTTGAGACTGTACATCAGTAGCACCTGGAGGTAAGACAGTCGAATAACTGCCTGAACCCATAGGAACCTCGCCGGAGAATGCAGAACCTATGCCCGGCAGCATATTAAGCAGAAGAAGGAAAACCAATCCAAACCGAAACCCATGTTTCATTTGAAAGCCTCCTAAATAAAGGGTAGAAAGTCGTTTTCGTGAATTTTAGCATCTAAAGCAGCGAAATTCGTAAGTTATTCGAAGTTAAATCACTCACTTTACCGAAAACGCTTTCGATGATATTATGTCTTATTTAATTTAACATATCAAGTAATCTTTCTCTGAATATGGGTATTTATTTTCGGTCCTTACTCAAGCTACTTATAAAGGGGTAGGATCAGATATCTGCTGATCCAAATCCAGCTGTACCAACAACCCGGCGTGCGTAAGTCCGGCACCGAAGCCGTACATCAGAACCTTCTGGCCATTCTGCACTTTGCCTTCACGGATGCCCATATCGAGTGCCAAAGGAATCGTTGCAGCGGAGGTATTACCAAAGTTCACAAGACTATACAGAACCTTCTCCATGGAGTAGTTCATTCTCTCACTAATGGGTTCAATTATTCGCAGATTGGCGCTATGCGGGATAAACCAATCTACTTGATCCAGCTCCGTTTCTGCCTTCATAAGCAGCTGTTCGACACCTTGAGGAACCGTTCTAATCGCCCAGCGAAACACCTCTCTGCCATTCTGAACTAACATTTGTGAGTCAATCAACTCGATATCATTAATGGAGCGGGATAGAGCTGTTCGATACACATGCTGAGCCCCGCTCCCGTCACTTCCCAGATGAAAGCCGAGGAACCCCGATGACTCTTCACTTTTCTCCACCAATACGGCGCTGGCGCCGTCACCAAATAGGATGCAAGTACTGCGATCCGTATAATCTGTTATTTTAGAAATGGTATCCGCACCGATGACTAATACCTTACGATGGAGCCCTGAGGCCACAAAGCTGTTGGCTGTATGCAGTCCATATACAAAACCTGAGCAGGCCGCACTCAAATCCATAGTCCCGGAAGTCATAGGAATACCCAAACGATGCTGAATGATAGCAGCTACTGTGGGAAAGGTGAAGTCCGGTGTGCTGGTAGCCACAATTACCATGTCCACATCCTGCACGCTTTTACCGTATCGCACGATCAAATCCTCTACGGCAGCCACACATAAATCACTGGTGAACTCATCCTGCCGGCTGATTCTGCGCTCCCGAATTCCGGTCCGTTGAACAATCCATTCATCATTGGTCTCCACCATATGTTCCAGATCCGTATTAGTTAATCTTTGAGCCGGAACGTAAGATCCGATAGCTGTAATTTTAGATCCTGTCATCCCTTCACCCCTCAAATTAGTATCTAGTATTAGTACTTGGTACTAATTATAGCAAAGAGAAAGCCTGATCTGCAACTGCAGGCAAAAATTCTCAATCCATTAGAGCTTTTTTTCAGAATAGCTATGACTTCCTCAATCTTCTTCTTCTCAACCCAATAATCACAGTTACCGCCGTAAAAAGAACAAAAACGCCTACAGCAATGCCAATATTCCTAAAGTTGGGTACGTAAATCACCATACGAATGGGTTCGGAATCGATCATTTTAATATGCCAGGTTAAGGTCCTTCCGTCCTGCACTGCCGCATTGTTATCCCCAAATACATCGAAAGGTAGGGTTAGACTAAAATCAAAAGCGAAACCCTGCAGCAGCAGTCGAACTAGTGGTTTCGATAGCGTTGACGAGTCTATATTTTGCAGGATTTTATCGGAGTAGGAGCTTAAATGAAGCTGCGTCTCAACTGTATATCGGGTATACAACCACCTGTCCGTTGTCTCCACGTTCGCATCCACCAGATCGCTGTTACTGTGGCTCATCATAGACCTCAACTCTTGAAAGGAAGCGTACGTTTTCAGATATTGATACTTTGTTGAACTGCCGTCTTGGCTTTTCCGAAGTGGAATACCTACCTTCTGCAATCTAGTGATCAGGTCATCCATCTTACCGCTTACCATTGATTGTGTACGTGAATCCAGACGGAGATTGACTGCCGTATCAATGCTCCCGTTCCTATTTACGGTAACATGTGCAGATCCTTTGGCGCAGCCGGATAAAAGAAACAGCGTAAGGGCCAGTAAAACAAAGATGGAAACTTTTCGCCAACTATACAGCATTTGCTCCACCCCTCGTTAGCCCATAGATAAATTGAACAAAAAAAATAGAGCCCATTCTCTGTTAAACCCATCATACAGGTATAGAGAGCAGGCATCCATAGTTTAAGCAAAATCGACAATTTCATATAATTGGATAAGTCCAGATGAATACCTTAAGTAGTCCTCCAACAATACGTCCCTACCATCTTCGCCGGGAGTACAGCCGTGAACTGATTCCCCTCACATAACACTCGAAACACCTGCTCCGATTCGGTTTGATTGATGACCACCGCAATCACACCACCGTCAGGATTTCGGAATACAACATTCGTTACGGTATCGGTTGAGCCGTAAGTGCTCTCGATCCTTACCGCACCCCGCCGAACAAAACGGGTAAACTGCCCAAGCAAATAATATTCGGGAGTCAGCCAATAACGATCTGCCTCTGTTGCATCCTGGATGAACATTGTCGGCCCCGGTGTTCCAAGCCATTGATGGGTTCCAATTCGGCTGTCTAGCATAGTGACCCACGCATTGTAGCTGCTGGCATAGTTACGAAAATACTGTGCTATACGATGGGCTCCCTCTGTCCCCCATACTGAACGCTCCGTCAGATAAATCGGCTTATCCGGGTAGGCGGCATGAATCTCGCTCATAAGTTCCGGCTCTCCTTCATAATCGTGAAGGGCAATCCCATCTACTGCCGCAAACCCGTCTATATCATTTAATATCGGTGTTACATAAGCCCGGACATTACTGAAATTATGATCAAAAATCCAGATTTCCGTATCCAATCCATGCTCCGTAAATTCCCTTTTCAAGGCCAACGCCAACTCTTTCTGCCGCTCCGGAGACATGTAGCAGCTCGGATAATCCGTTTCCAGCAGGGGTTCATTTTGCAGGGTCATCGCATAAATAGGAATGCCCTGCTCCAGATAGGCCTGAATCGCCATTCGATAATATGTCGCAAGTGCCTCGGTGTATTCCTTACCTTCTTTTAGTTGACCTCTTAATAAGCTGCCATTGGTCTTCATCCAAGCAGGAGGACTCCATGGAGAGGCGAACACCAGAAGGTCTGGTGCAGACGCCACCAGCTGCCGGACCGTCTCTACGATCGAAAGTTCAATATCTTTTTGTATGGAGAATTGCTTCAGTTCGAAATCTGTTTCGCCATCGGCGATGTCATCATAAGTGTAAAAGGGCTGTGCTGTGAAATCAGAGGTCCCCAGGGTTAATCGGAATAGATTAAAGCCAATGCCCTGATCCCCTATACCTGTCATTTGATTCAGAATACTCGTACGTACGGAAGGACTCATCTTGGACAAGTTGTGAACCGTCGTCTCCTCCATAGAGGTGCCTATTCCCAGAATCTCCTGGTAGGTATGGTCCGGTGTGACGGTTAAGGTCGTTATTGACGCTGCTGTTGGAGCCGTCCAATGCAAATCTGCCTGACGGCTAAGCTGGTGAGTAAGTTTTTCTGAGCCTTGAAACCATCTTTTATCACCAGGCGCCGATTCCGAACTGAGCCATACTTCCACTTTGTCTGTTATTCCTGTTCTATGAATCACGATTTATATCTCTCCTTCAATATTTATTAGAAAAAGCGGCGAAAACCTCGCCGCTTTCCCAATTCTTTATTTTATTGGATTCCTTTTTCATCAAAATACTTACCGGATTCCGCTTGAACATAAGCTAGTAGTTTTTCAACACCCGCTGCCTTCAGCTTCTCACGGTAGGTTTTTAAGGAAGCATCTATATCTGGAGTCAGTCCCAGCATAAGCGGTTTACCGTACTGTTCGAACACTTGGTTCACGGCTGCCAACTCGGTTTTTACTGGCTCATAATCCAGATAGATAGGCCCGAAAATATCCTGTTTACTGATTGGCTTGAACTCTTCCTTCAGTGCATCCAGCCCATCCCAGCCTCCTTTTTCATTCTTCATATTCCCTTCATACCGCCAGCCCCAGCTTGCAATGTCATACCGAGGAGTCTCGTTCAGGTCTACGCCCGGTGCCGGAATGACAATCGTCTTATCATCTTCGCCTTTTGCCCAGTGCGTGCCTTCAATTCCGTACGTCATCAGGTTAAAGTACGCTGGATCATTACGCAGCTTGTCGAGCACCATGAGTGAACGCTCCGGGTTCTGTGAGCTCTTCGGAATCGCCATACCGTTTGCAATAGGGAGTGTAGGAATCACATAGTTGTGGAAACGGGTGAATGGGAAATACCCAATATCCATTTTCAGTCCCTTGGCTTTGATCTCATTAATGAAGCCGCCCGCACTGGACGGGTTACGCCAGTAAATAGCGCCTTGCCCAGTCTTAATGAAATCTCCGGCTTCTTGCTTAGAGGAAAGGGAGTTTTTGTTCCAGTACCCCTTTTGCTGCCACTCCTTCATTTTTTTCACCCAAGCCTCATACTCATCCGTGAAAGGAACGATCTTAATATCGCGTGGGTTCTCATAAGAAGTAGCGCCGATAATCTCACCGCTGATCATTTGGAAATCATTCCAGAACCGGAACAGACGGTTTACGTTTTCATAAGCAGCCCCGTTGATCGGAGCTATATTTTTCTTAGTTTTTACCGCATCCATATACGCTTCAATGGAAGCCAGATCCGTAAATTCCGGCAGAGCAAATTCTTTACGCCAATCTTCCCGATAGACGTAACCATCCGGTGTATACTCGGAGTTGGTATTAGGTACTGCGAAAATCCCGTCGCCCACCGTAACTGAATCCCAGTCCTGCTTCGGCACATTTCCCCAAGTCACCGGAGCATTCACGGGCAGTAGTTCTTTTAGATCCAGAAAAGCGCCTTGCTTGGACAGCTTGTAGAAGTCGGCCCAGTTGGAGGCAAAAATCATATCGATTTTTTCTCCAGAGGTTAATAACAGGTTATATTTGGTCATCCAGTCATTCCAAGTCGTAAATTTCACTTCGATGGTTGTATTCAGATCCTTCTCAAGCATTTTGTTCCATTCGGCGATTACTTTATCCTGATCCTTATGCGCATCACCAACCAGATACCAGGTAAGCTTTACCTTTTTAAGTGTCTCTTTACCCGCTTCACCTTCATTGGTAGCCTTGGTTTCATTCGTATTTGTACCTTTGTTTTCCGCTGCTCCGTTGTTATTTCCGCCCCCACAGCCCGCAACCAGCGAGATCAATAAAGACATCATAAGAACTAGCGTTAATCTCTTTGTTCTCTTTCTCACAATTGACTCCTCCTTAAAGTTTGTCACCTTGTCTATATAGATTGTACTAAAGACTTACTCGTTGGGAGTATGGCAGTTACTACAGTGAATGTTTGGACTTCCAGCCGCTGTTGTCTCCCGATTTCTTTGATTTGTACCGCTTTCCGCGGATGAAATCCGGAGACAGCTTATGCTTACGAAGCGAGCTTTCCTACGGAAAGCTTTCGGGCGGACGCTGACGCTCCTCCAGTTCCAAAATTCCCTTTCGTTACTACCGCCCCGAGGTTGTTATTTAGTTCAGTCTATATAGGTACTATAAAAATAAATGCTATGTCAGCCGGTCACCCGGTTCTAACCTTTAACAGCTCCTACAGTAAGACCTTTCACGAAGTAACGTTGAACGAATGGGTAGAGCAGAATAACCGGACCCGTGGCGATGACTGCGACAGCCATCTTTAACGTTTCTGTAGGTGGTACGACGTTTGCAGCCAGATATGACCCGTTATTCGTCTGCAGAACCGCTGCACTGGACAGGATTTTATAGAGCAGGAACTGCAGCGGGAACTTTTGATCCGATGTGATAAACATGTTGGCGTTGAACCAGTCATTCCAGTATCCAAGTCCAAGAAACAAACCAATCGTTGCCAGTCCCGGTGTGGACAGCGGAAGGATCAACTTCCAGTAAATCCGGAAATCTCCGGCACCGTCAATCTTAGCTGATTCCACAATGGATTCCGGTATAGACTTCATGAAGCTTCTCATGAGGATGATATTCCAGGCGCTAAGCAACGGTGGAAGGATCAAAGCCCAATAGCTGTCCTTCAGATCCAGATATTTCGTCATCATGATATACCAAGGGATCAGTCCGCCACTGAACAGCGTCGTGAAGTAGATAAAGAATGAAAGACTATCGCGATAAGCAAAATCCTTACGGGACAATACATATCCAGCCATTGAAGTTAGAAATAATCCCAACAGCGATCCTACTACGGTTACTCCAATAGTTACACTGTAAGCGTGATAAATCTGCTCCGGCGTACTAAATACAGATTTATAGGCTTCGAACGATACGGTGCTGGGGAAGAGCTTAAACCCCTCGGAAATGATCTCTAATTCATCCGTGAACGAACCCACAACAATGAGCCAGAATGGAATGAGACAGACTATCGATATGAGGGTCAGCAAGGTATATCCGATAAGGTTAAATATTAGTGTTTCTTTGTCATCCTTGATTTTAGTGCTTTTTTTTCTCATCCTCCGAACTTTCGGCAGCGTTTCGATCTCAGTACTCATGTTTATCCCCCCTTTAGAACAATGCGTATTCTTCGCGTGTTTTCTTGATAATGTAGTTAACAAGCATGATGATCACGAACCCGAAGAAGGACTGGTAGAGCCCCGCAGCTGTTCCCATACCGATATCGAAGTTGACGGTCAGTGAACGGAAAACGTAGGTATCAATGATATCTGTGACATCGTACAGCATGCCGTTGTTTCCGATAATTTGATAGAACAGATCAAACTGGCCTTTCATAATACCACCGAGACTGAACAGAATCAGTAATATGAAGGTAGGCATGAGCAGCGGCAGCGTGATGCGGCGGATTTGTTGAAATATATTAGCCCCATCGATCTTAGCAGCTTCGTAATATTCATCACTAATACTCATAATGGCTGCCAAATAAATGACCGTCCCGTAACCGATCCCTTTCCAAATATTGAAGAATACAATAATGTACTTCCACGGTGCCGTCTGAAGGTAGAAATCGTAAGGCTGTAACCCCAATTGCTTCAGCATGGTGTTAATGACCCCGAAATCGGAGAACAGGTTGAAGACAAAGGCTCCTACAAGCACCCAAGATAGAAAATAGGGCAGAAACATAAGCGACTGCGCTGTTTTTTTGAAAAACTTGCTGGAGAGCTGAGCTAGAAATATGGCACAGATTACCTGCATAATGTTACCCAGAATGATAAACGCCAGATTGTAGAGCACTGTATTTTTCGTCAAATTCCATAGAATACCTGACTTATACAGAAACTCGAAGTTTTTCAGCCCGATGAACTCGCTTCCGAACAGTCCCCCGTCAAAATCGAATTTGGTAAACGCGTAATATACGCCAACCATAGGTATGTAGCTGAAGATGATAAAAAACAACAGTGTAGGGGCAACCATCAGAAACAACACCTTGTTTCGATTAAACTCCCGAATGATCCCGCCTTTTCCAGGCATAATGTTATAACCTCCTCAACCTTGTCTTATTGTCATGAGCCGTTATGCTTGTTCCTCGGCTGCAATTCCCATATTAGAAGACGCCGGATAAGCGGGCAACTAACCATACCCGATATGACTCACTTTTAGCCCGAAATCGGCACTACGTTATTCCGAACACACTCCCTTTTTCCGACACAACCCAGTAGTATCAAGCCTTTTAGCAAAATAAAAGGAAGGTAGGATACGTCCTCCTACCTTCCCATTCCAACCCCTGCAGTCCAATCTTAGGCGAGAATAGCATCATCCTCATGGCCGTCATTTAGTTGTCCCCTGCCGCTTTTGCGATATTCCGCCGGCGTTACCCCGTTATGCTTTTTGAACGCTTTATAAAAGTAGGGGTTGTTCGCAAACCCGGCCTGCTCTGCAATGTCCCCGATCGAATCATCGGTCTCAATCAACAACTCACGAACCTTAGTCATCCTTACCTCCTGGATATATCCGAGGATCGTCTGAAAGGTATGCTGCTTAAATACCCTGCCAATATAAGTAGCAGACATTCCCATTTCATCCGCCAGCATTTCAAGAGATAGATTCTGATCGGCGTACCGTTCGTCAATAAACCTTCTGATGCGTCCGGGCAAATCATCCTGTCTGTTCTTCTTTTTCTCATCCATATACTTCTCCAGAAGATCGAACAGAGCCATATATCGCTTCGTAACCTCTTCAAGTGTCTCCACCTGTGTGTGCGTATACAATTGATGTGACGGAATGGTTAGTTCTTCTGAGGCCGATGAATGCTGCCGGATGGTCCGAATGGCATTTTGAACCGCGAACGTTAAATGGGAGACTGCCAGCTGATAAGAGATGTAGGAAAAGTTAACCGTTGCCCCTATGATTTCATTGAACAAGCGCTTAACTTCAACCATTCGACCAAGCATTAATTCATCCACCAGCTGTTTCTCCTTGTTCAGCGGGTATTCGTAAGGCTTAGCTTTGTTCTGCTCAACGGTTTCTGCATCAATATAACTGCCGGGACCGCTGAATACACGACTGAATGACGCTTCTACCGCCTGTTGGTAAAGGGAATGCACGGATTGTATTCCCAGACCGTTCATGCTCGATGAAATCGTTATGGATAGCTTCAAATACTCCGTGACAGCTCCTTGCAGCAGATCAGAGTAATGGCGGTAAGCTTCACCTTCGTCCTCCTCAGGGTTTGCAGCCTGAATGATAATGGCTCCGCGGTCCTCCCCCAAATCGGCTGTTGCTGCTGAACGTCCTACCCGGGTTAACAGTTCCTGAGCAATATTAAGAATGCCATAACGCAGCAGCTTTCGGTCATCGGTCGTATATTGATCCATCAGAGAGCGATAATCATCCATAGTGATCAAGAGGACACGGCATGGCTGTGAAGGGTCCAGCTTGATTCCAAAACGCTCGAACATAACCTTTGCCCGTTCAGAGTCTGTATTGGTATAACCGTTCAATAAGCCGCGAAGATATTCGGACCGCATGACCTGAAGGCTTTCGCGCTGCTCCGACTCCAGATTAACGAGACGAGAGAGCTTGTTGTTCAAGCTCGAGAATAACTTCCGGGAACCTAAATAAGAGAGTGCTAAGCCTACAAGCAGGATGGCTGCCGCAATCCACAATGTTTTGAAACGCATACTGTCGATACGCTCACTTATCACTGCATACGGAACAATACGTATATATCTCCAGCCCAAGTAATCGGGTTCGCTATAGGTAACCAGGGACTTTATGCCGTCTACAGATGAGGCAAAGTAACCGGAAGACTGACCATTTTGCAAAATACGATCAATATAAGAAGTACCTCGCATATCGGTCAGCATCGGTGTAGTCCAGCTGTTGGATACGAGACGTCCATTCTTATCGATCAGGAATGTATTCGCCGGGTCATTGGTAAGCGAGCCGTCAATATGCTTGTGAAGCTGAGTTTCTTTAATATTTACGATAATGGCATTCCTTTGGGGGCTTTTGGCAAGCGTATCATATAACAAAAAGGTGTAAGTATCCCGTTCCTTTTCAGCAATATTACCGGCCAGTCCCTCGATCCGAAGCTTACGGGGAATGGGCATCAGCGTCTCATAGTCTTCAATGTGCCGGAGCATTTTTTTCATATCCAAATCATAAAACTCCGATTCACTGAACACCGCAGGGACACTCATATCCGTGCTGACATAAAAGGTGCTGGCTTCTGCATTATAGACATAGATCGAATCAATAAAGGGAGACGTTTCCCGATAATTGGTTAATTGTTTAATCGCCGTTGAAACATCCACTGCGCTTACATTTGAAAAATTAAGCAGGTTGGCGATATTCTGATCATTGTGAATTTGTTTGGCAAAGGTTGCAGCCGTTACCGCCATAACGGAAGCCTCCTGCGTAGTCTGCGCAAGGCTGTCCATCGTCTGGTCATAGGATTGGTTCAGTGCAATTCGTTCAAAATTCAAATACAGGATACTTGATAGGATCGAAATCGTAAGAAAGACTATGACGGTCATAACGGAAAAAAACTTACCATAATACCTGTTCTCTTTTCCGCTCAACACCTTGGACATGGTACTATCCCCCTTTTACCGAAGATCCTTTAGCCATAATCGTTGAATGTAGCATAAAAAGCTGCTGCTCCGCCCGAACGCTGCCGTTCATCTGGTCAATAAGTTTCTCAGCAAGCAAAGCGCCCATTGCATACAGCGGCTGTTCCACAGAGCTTATTTTCGGTTCGACATAGTTAGTAATTCGGATATTATCTACCCCTACGACTGCCATGCTCTCCGGTATGGAGATTCTAAGCTCCGCACAGGCCTTGTACACACCCAGTGCCATTTCATCATTAGCCGTAAAAACAGCCGTGAACTTCTGGTTATCAGCCCATAATCGCTTAAATGCCTCATATCCACCTTGCTCATCGAAGTCTCCAATATCCGTTAACTCTGGTATGAATGTCAGCCCAGCGGACTCAAGTTCTTCCCGGTAACCTTCCTGCCGCCCGATGCTGTCAGGAGCATCAGCATAACCGCTAATATAGGCGATTCTGCGGTGCCCCTGTTCCATCAGATGCTGCACAACCTCCCGGCCAATTCTGATATTATCCGTGAAACAGCATGGAATGAACGGATGATTAATCTGGCGGCCAATGATTCCGATTGAATAATCCTCATCTGCGAAGGAGAATATCTCTGAATCCGTTAGCTGTGGTGTAACTAGAATCAATCCGTCGACCGTACGATTCTGCAGAAGAGAAAGAAACTCCAACTCTTTTTCCTTCTCATTTTGCGAATCACAGATTAGGATTTTATATTTAAGTCCGTTGGCAGTGTTCTCTATGCCTTTAATAATTTCTGCATTATAGGCAACCCCAATATCTGTTACTACAACGCCTAAGGTCATGGTTTTGCGGGAACGCAGCTGCTTCCCCATCGCATTAGGCGTATAATTCAATTCTTGAATAACCTGGAGCACCTTCTCCTTAGTCTTTCCTGTTACCAAAGGGCTTCCGTTCAGCACCCTGGATACGGTAGCGGGAGATACATTGGCTTTCCGGGCCACATCAATGATCTTACTGTCTCTCATATGTGTTCACGCTTTCATGGTTTGATAAAATCAATTATAGAGAGAAATGAAATCGATTTCAATAGAGAATAATCGGATCAATAAAAAAGTTCTGATTATCAATTCTCTTGATAACCAGAACTTAGTACAGACATTATCTTGTTATATAGATTGTATTAAAGACTTACTCGTTGGGAGTGTGGTAGTTACTACAGTGAATGTTTGGACTTCCAGCCGCTGTTGTCTCCCGATTTCTTTGATTTGTACCGCTGTCCGCGGATGAAATCCGGAGACAGCTTATGCTTTCGAAGCGAGCTTTCCTACGGAAAGCTTTCGGGCGGTTGCTGACGCTCTTCCAGTTCCAAAATTCCCTTTCGTTACTACCACTCCGAGGTTGTTATTTAGTTCAGTCTATATAACATATCTTTGTACATCTTAATAACACTCGTATGCATGCCCTCATGATACAGTTCAAAACTTAGAAACTGTTCCGGTGTTTCCATAGTCATTCCGCCAGATGTGGTGTAAGGCGGCACAATTGAAGTTTGCATTCGGTCGTTGAGTGCCTCGCGCATTCGCTCTTGCTGGTCCTCCAGCAAGTTCCTTAGATCTTGAAGATTAGGCAGGGCAAGGGAATCGGACACATTCAGCATCGAAGTACCATTCTCGAACAACTCCCTGTAACCCTCGGGCATATGAAGAGGAAGCCCTATGTACTGAAAAGCGAACCGTTCACAGACAACATAGACATGCCCCAATTGCCAACGAATATTATTTCGATACCCTTCAGGAATCCGATCCGCCGTTTCTTCCGTAACTCCCTCTACCGCTTTAAAGAGTCGAGACCGCACAAATGCTAACTGTCTGAACAAATAGTGTTCCATCTTTCCACTCCTTTTCAATTTGAATGTAATTTCGTATATATACTCTCACCCGAATAGTAACATATAGGATGAATGGGTGGCGAACTTGTAAAAAATGGTTGTATTCAGATTAGACCTATGTTATTTTATGACCGCAGTCATTTAATGACCAAAGTCACTTTATTCAAAGGGGGAGGGTCTCATGCTCCGTAATTCACGTAAGCAAGCGCTCAAAGAACATATTTTTATGCACGCGATGAAGCTATTTACCGAAAAGGGCTTTGATCAAGTAACGGTTGATGAAATTACGCAGGTCAGCGGGGTTGCTAAAGGAACCTTTTATAATTATTTCCCGAAAAAAGAAGCCGTACTTCTATACTTGGGACACTCACAGATGGATCTGCTGCAGGAAAGTGCTCAAAAGCATGCTGTGCTGCCGCAAATTCAGGATCGTTTGCTTGAGATCTTTTGCGATTTGACACAGCGTTACTGCGAGCATCCCGAATTACTTCGCCTAGCCTTATCGGAGATGATTCGCACCCCTGCACTTATGAATAAAGAAATGGAAAGCATCAGACAGTTTCATACTGCTTTACTGCCTTGGTTGGAGGAAGCCAAAGTTCTTGGAGAAATGGCGCCTCACTTGGATACGTTGCTCGTAGCGACCTTGCTACAAGGTGTTTATTTCCACTCCCTAATGGAAGCGATAAACGGTACTAACACTATAAATACCCAAGAGATACGGGATCGATTGCAGCTGCAGCTCGAGTTAATCTGGTTTGGGTTAGCTCCAAGAGAAGGAGGTATCAGGGCATGATAATGAGCATCGTCTCTATAGCCGTCGTCCTTCTCTTCCTGCTGGGTGCTCTGCATATTTACTGGGCTTGCGGCGGGAAGTTCGGAAGCACGGCGGCAGTTCCTGTCCGAGAGGACGAGTCGGGAGGTTCACCCGTTTTTGTCCCGGGAAAGATCGCTACGCTAATCATTGCCTTCCTATTGGGGGGAGTCGCCTATGCGCTCTCCGTGCAATCCGGATTGATTGTTGATTTATTAGGATTCGAGACACGGATCTACCTTTACCTGTGCGCTATCTCTGGTGGTGTTTTCACCTTACGCTGCATAGGTGATTTTCGCTATGTCGGATGGTTTAAGACTGTTCGAGGGACGCGGTTTGCTACTATGGATCAGTTGTTATATACACCGATATGTCTGTTTTTGGCGATTATATTCACCTTCACCTGCTTCGGAATTTCTTAATAAGTGAGGAGGAAATACGATTAACAATACATTTCATATTGAAGAAACGACCGTTGTTAAACTCCGAGAAGCTGACGCTCCAATATTGATTGCGGGTGGAGGAATCGCTGGGTTGGCGGCTGCGATTGCACTTCATCGTCTGGGTATTCCGATTCGCGTACTGGAGAGTTACCCTGAACTTAAGCCGTTGGGAGCTGGACTCATCCTCGCACCTAACGCACTCGAGGCTATAAGCCGTTTTAGCCCGAACCTTACGGCCCAAATTATAGCTGAAGGATATCCGGCTAACGTATATAAGATTAAGAATGATCGCGGCAGTGTCTTGTCTGAAGTTAAGATTGGCGAAGGCACCTCTCCTTCTTATTCGCTAAGTCGACCGGAGCTATACAAGCTTCTGATGGAGCAATTACCTGAAGGGACGGTAACCTTTGGCTGCAGAGCCGTGCGCATTCATAATTCGCTGCCAACTGAACCTGTCCAACTGGAGTTGGATAACGGTGAGATGTTGGTAGCAAGGGCCGTGATCGCCTGCGACGGGATTCATTCGGCGATCCGCAGCCAATTGCTTCCGCGAATTCAGCCGCGTTATGCCGGTTATACGTGTTGGCGAGCGATCATTCACGCACCGGAGCTTGCAGAAACTATGCCTCAGACTTTCACGGAGACTTGGGGAGCAAACGGACGATTCGGCTACGTCCCGCTTACAAGAGGGCGCATTTATTGTTATGCACTTTTCAATGCACCCTATAAAGATCCGGCTTCGATGACCCTCACTCCTGCCGGACTACAGCGGCGGTTCGCGGCATTTCACTTTCCGATACCTCAGCTGCTCGAGCAACTCACAGCAGACTCACTAATTCATACGGACCTCATGGATACCCCTGCTTTGCCCCGATTTGCCTTTGATAGAGTTCTGCTGCTTGGTGATGCGGCTCATGCGATGACCCCTAATCTGGGTCAAGGCGCCTGCCAAGCCCTCGAGGATGCCGCCGTCCTCTATGAGTACATGCAGCGGAAGGGTACCCTACAATCTGCATTCACTGCTATTGAAGGGGCGAGAATGCAGAGAAGTCAGCGTATTGCCAAAGCATCCTGGAGGATAGGGAAAATCGCTCAGTTGGAGAATCCCTTCTTCTGTCGAATACGCGATATTCTGATGCAACACACGCCTTCCGTTATAGCCAAGAGGCAGATGTCTTGGTTATACCATATGCCTAAATCCAGCTCATAGAAGGATAAAGTAATAGCACTTCCCCACATACTTCCCACATATTTATTTCTTATAATCAGTTCTGTAGTTAATATATATATGGCCATTCCCGTAATATTGGCTGAAACGATTACCGTGACTGGATTCCTCGTTGTTGCACATATCGCTATGATCTTCGGAATGGTTAATCCGGAAATTGTGAATGGTATGGCCGGAATGCCTGGAATGAAATAATTAAAAAGGTAAACAAAAAGACTTCGAATATAAATTTGAAGTCTTTTTTACATCTTATTTTTTGCCTCAAGATCTCACTTTGTTGAGAGTTCACTTTCGGTTACCCACATATGATTTTTCACTGTCTCTCCACCGGTTGTCGGATTGTAATCAACCATATATACGGTAGTCGGTTCGGCTGTATCAATTGTTGCTACCGCTTCCTTCATGCCAGGCATGTGATCAGCCTCTAATGTAACTTCCGCCCCTGGCTTCAGAGCCTCGCTACCTGCATTTTTAATCTCTTCATGAATAACCCATTTATGATTCTTCAATGGTTCACCACCCGTTGTCGGAGTATACGAAACAGCATAGACTATCGTATCATAAGCACCCACAATCGTGGCTTCCGCACCGTTCATACCTGGCATATGCTCTGATTGGACAATCATTTCACTTCCAACAGGGTAGGTCGGATTATTCGCCTCTTTTAACCCTTTAGGAACCTCACCTGAAGTAGAATGCTCCATATCTGTATGGTTCATGTTAGATGGTTGTTGGCTTGGGTTATTTCCACATCCGGCTAGAGCAAAAATGGCAGCAACTACAATGAAGAACATTCGAATAAACAACACTCGTTTTTTCATTTGTATACAATACCTCTCTTTTCCTTAAATTTATTCTTATACAAATGATTACCCACTTAGAGTGATAAAGACGGAGGGTTAATATATATAGTTGCACAACGTACACTTATATTTCTCCCTTAGCACACTTTGGGGTGTTTAATTGCACTTTATACACTTATTTTTGGGTATTCCGGGGTTTAATCGGCATATTCGTGTTTTTAGTTGCACAAAGTACATCTATCCATACATCCGAGCGCCAAAAGCTGGGAATAAGTGTGTAAAATACATCTATTTCACTGACTACCTCCGAAACGGGTAGCATCAAGAAGTGTGTATAAGCAGGTAAAGTATCTACTTTGAACTCGTTACCTCGATCCACTTAGTAACTACTGCGGCAAGCTTCTCCCTATTAGCCTCCACATCACTCCGATCCGTAAACTTGATAATAGCTCTGTCGGCTGTAACCCATTCTAATAAACCCGTGGTGTCTTCAAAAAGAGTTCCATTCCCTCCTGCATGTTCATTTTTTTTAGCGCCGCAATGAAAAACAAGTCGAAAAAATCCTTTTCCTTGAAAATTAAAAGTCACTCGATCTTCGTTATTGAAACAGAAACTCGGCGCATTCCACTTTATATGTTCCGTAATGAATTCATTGGCGCCTAAAATGATGTTTCGAACTTCCTCAATTTCTTTCTTTAATGGATGTTCTAGATGGTTCAAAAATTCAACGACTTGCTCATGACCAGACTTCTTCATTATTGTTCATCCTTCCTTTAGCAAATAGTTTATTTATAAGTTATAACATACATAATTTACTTATTGAAAAAAAAGGACAAGCCCCATAAACAGGCTTGTCCTTTTTTACTATAAATTAGTCTACCATTTTAAGATAATTCTTTTCATCTACAACACGTCGCGCTGTAACATAACGATCTTTGTAATAAGTATCCGACAACTTGCTTATTCTTACTCCCTTACTGCTTGAGGAGTGAGCGAATTGATTATCACCTAAGTAAATTCCCGCATGAGAGATACCCGTACCCAAGGTATTAAAAAACACCAAATCTCCTGATCGCAAATTCTCTTTTGTCACTGGTGTTCCTACTTTTGCTTGTGATTGGGATGTACGGGGAAGATTATCCACATTAAACTTTTTCAATAAATACAAGATAAATCCAGAACAATCAAACCCTGCGGAAGTGGTTCCACCCCATAAATACGGTGTTCCCAGTACCTGATTCACTTCACTTTCAAGCCCAGCCTCACTTGCAAATGTACTGGGTACAGCGGTAGTGAATATGATTGCAGCTCCTAGTAAAGATAAGATGACTTTCTTCAGAACCTTGTTCTCCCTTCAATGCCTACGGAGTTAGCTGAGGATTCGGTTAAAGGTTCCCTATATTCTCTTGCACACAAGAATAATTCACCCGGATTGGTTCCCCCGTTTTCAAAACGAAATTCGGCAGTTGGTTAATATTTTGTAACTAATTACACTTTAATCTATCATGAAAGAATCTGTCAATCCTTTCAAAGATTTTATAAAAGAAACAAAAGTGTAATAATCGGCCTATCTCAGTCCATATTTACTTCTACATACTTTCTACATATTTATTTCATATAATTAGTCCTGCAGTTAATTTATATAAGGAGGAATTTAAACAATGAACATGACACACTACATGTCCTTGCTTATGGACAACCAGCCATGGAATCTAATCATTTTTATGGCGATACCGGTAATTCTGGCTGAAACGATCACAGTAACTGAATTTTTTATCCTTTTTAACAAAAGCATTCAAGGCAGCTTGAAATCTTTTAACAGAATCTGCAGCATCATTGCTGGTCTTTATTTTACAGGCGTGTTCTTATATCTGTTCCCTACTGCTTTTGTTCCTTTAACTGTAAATGGAGAGTGGCACACTTGGGTAGACGTAGTGGCCGTTGGATTTTACTTGAGCGGCGTATTCTTCCTGTTACCTCTTGCTCTTCTTGATCTTGGACTTATCGGCCGTAAACGATCTGAAGAAGGAAAACTTAAACTACACTTTATTCTCGTCAGCGGTTTTCTAGTTGTAGCACATATCGCAATGATCTTCGGTATGGTTAATCCGGAAATTGTAAGCGGAATGGCTGGTATGGGCCATTAATATAGCAAGACTACTAAAAAGACTTCGAAATCATTTCGAAGTCTTTTTCGCATTTTATTTATTTAACCCCTGTATTTGTTTGCGCATTAGTTCATTCTGATCTTTCAACTCTGACAGCTCTTGCTGAACTTGTGTAATATCAACCTGATTCTTATGAGACCCATGGCCATGACCTCCACGCATACCAAACATCATGAATATCATCATTAACGGACAAATTAGAGTCACTAACCAAGACCATTCCATAAGTTACCCCCTATATAAATCTATTCTTTATAATCTTATTGTAATGAATGACTGTGTAGAAAGTATGTTGAATCATTGTTTTTTCATCCAGCTTAGGCCGATCCATTTCAATACTAGATATAGAATTAAGGTAATGAGAACAGCACAGAATAAAAATGTTTTTACATAACCACCAAATTGAAGAAGAGATTCGCTTCGGAAAGAAACCGCCGATAGGGCCATACACATTACACCCATTCCCATGAAGAGAATAGCAATTAGCCATTCTATTTTTTTCATGTTCTTCCCTCCCCATTGTCCGGCAGCAGAACAAATTGTATCTCAAACCGGGTGCCTTCTCCTAATTTACTGGAAACCTGTAATTCTCCACCCTGTACCTCAACTAGTTTTTTCACAATGGACAGGCCTAATCCAGTACCTCCAAATTGGCGGGAACGGGATTTTTCTACTCTATAGAACCGTTCGAAAATATAAGGCAGCTCTTCTTCAGGAATACCTATCCCAGTATCCTCCACAATTAAGGTTACCCGTTTGGAGGTATACACCAAATGAACATCGATGCCCCCTTGCTCTGTATAACGAATGGCATTCTCCAGCAGATTTAGTACGATTTGCTCCATTCGTTTCCCATCTGCATGAACCAATGATGCCTTTCCAGATTGACTGTTGGTTAGTCTTAGGCTCTTATCCTTTGCCTTCAATTCAACCTTCCTGACGGCCTGTTCAACCAACTCAGAAAGATCGATTCGTTCGAATACCAGTGAAATTTTGCCTTCTTCCATCTTTGCCATATCAAATAAATCATCCACTAAATGCTGAAGCCTTACGGCCTCTTGATAAATAATGTCCAGATAACGATCTTTCTCTTCCTCGGTTTCGTATAGCTTATCTTTAACTACCTTGGAGTATCCCTCCAAATAGGTGATAGGAGTTCGTAATTCATGAGAAATGTTAGAAAATAACTCTTGGCGGGTATCTCGGTAGTGCTGGAGATCAATCGCTAAATCATTTATGGCATCCGCTAGACTTCCGATTTCATCTTTACTTTTGATTTCCAACCGGGTTTCAAGTTCACCTCTTGCAATTTTACGGGTCGCCTTTTGCATTTGTAGAAGCGGTCGTGATAACACTTGGGCAATAATCCACGTAATTCCTAAGGCTAACAAAAATGCTCCCGTACCGGAAAGGATCAGTAAGTTTCGTACCCCTGATAAAGATTGTTCCATTTGTTCCGTAGAGGACATTACATAAAGAGCCGAGGTAATAACTCCACCAGCAGTTATCGGTTGCCCGGAAACAAAATAACGATTTCCCGATGGATCTTCATACAGTAAGCTAACCTTTTCCCCAGAAAAAATCTTCTTAAGATCTGATGCCCGGATAAAGGTTCTGTCTGTGGAATCATGCACCCCTGAATGGAGGGTTACACTTCCACTTTCCAATATATTAAAAATACTAACATTTGAAAATTCCGCAAAGGTCATCATCGTTTGCTCCGATGTAGTATCGGCGGCATTTGCCATAACCGTAAAGTGAGAGGTGATCTCCTCCGTTTCTCTCCGCATTTCGGCAGAATAGAAATTGGTGAACATTCTATCTATAGCAAAGCCCAAGAATAATATAACGATCAAGAATACCGAAATGATCACAAGACCTAATTTCAAACCGACCCGGTTACTTCTCATTCTATTTCTCCGGAAACATGAAATTTATAACCGACTCCCCAAACCGTTTGAATCGGATTATAACTCATACCCGCCCTTTGCAGCTTTTCGCGAATATTCTTAATATGGGTATCCACAACCCGAATCTCACCCTCGTAATCGTGTCCCCATAGCCTTTCCACCAGTTCTTCCCTAGTAAAGGCACGCTGACTGCTCTGGGCTAACACAACGAGTAAATCGAACTCCTTTTGGGTGAAATCGATTGTAAGATCTTGAATACGCACCTCCCTGGCATCCGGAAAAATGCTTAACTGTGGAAATTCTATCACCCATTGCTGAGGTTGTAAGACTTGAGTGATCGTTGATCTACGGATTAACGAATAGATTCTGGCCAATAGCTCTTCAGGTTCAAAAGGTTTAGTTAAATAATCATCCGCACCCATTCCAAGCCCATGAATCTTGTCTTTCGTTTCAGTCCGTGCTGTGAGCATCAGAATGGGTACCGTTAAGGTCTCCCTAACTACCTTACACACTTGCCATCCGTCCATATCAGGCATCATTACATCCAGCAGGATGATATCAAATTCATATTTCTTAATCATGGATAATGCCTCTAAACCCGTTGAAGCTTCTTGAATACGAAATCCTTCTTTCATTAAATAAATACGCAGTAAGTTTCTCATATTCCATTCATCATCTACTATTAATACCTGAAGTTTCGACATCATGCCCACCTTCTTTATTTTCTGATTAATGGCCGGAATGAGGGTTACCGCCAGAAGCTGGAGAAATCTCCAACATATCATCAATTTCACTTTGTGCTGCTGCAGAGATAGTATTTGCATCACCAGTTATCCAAGCATGATTATAGGGACCTTCTGCCGGCGACTTTTGAAACTTCGGTTGAAGAGTTGCTGTAAACTCCATTACGGGGTCCGGCATCCCATCCTTATCTGTAAAAATCAACGGAGCATGTTTTCCTAAATGACTAAATGGAGCCGCCGCGATAGCCAGCATAGTGGAATCTGTCGTCGTAAATGAGAAGTTATGTCCGGGCGTACCGATTCCCCAGCCAAACTCATTCCTTGTGTCTTTAAACTGGGCAAAAGCGATCGCGTTTTCATAAGGATCATCCCCAGCTATTCGTGTTACCTTTCCATACGTCTTTAATTCATCTTCAACCTGAGCAGATATAACTGATTTTGGACCAAGTACATAGATAGTCGCATTTCCCGCACGCTCCTTCAGTGCCGCAACGGTTGGTGCAGGAATTTCCTCTTTTTTCACATACAGTAAAGGTTCAGGCATATGGGCTATCCAGTTTACAGCAGGCAGCGTATATTCTGGGCTGTCCATGGACCCGATAATTACAGCCTGAGGGAGCTCTCCAGCAGCTTTCGCATAATAGGCATCAATTGCCTTAGCTACAGCCGCCGGTTCGTCACCTGCAATCTTATCGGTTTTCATTTTCAAAGATTTCAATTGTTCTTCAACGCTTGCCGCTACAGGGCCCACAATAACGATTTGAATATCATTGTTGCCTTCTGCACCCCTTGGTTTCAGACGCTTAAGCTCATCCATAGTAGCTGAAGGAACACTCTCTTTATCGAAAAAGAGAACCGGTCCATTGCTGGGATGATGAATTAAATCGGTGCTTACCGCAGCGATCTGCCAGTTGCTTACATCCGTTAAGACAACACTGGAGGGTCTGTTGTTATCCGTCTTTGCTGTCCAAAGCGTACGAGAGACCAGAACCGCCGCCTCTATGGGATCGGACGTGTTAATACGTGTTGTATTCTTTGTGCCTATCCAAGGTACGGAGACGGAAGTATCACTGGTTTCTTTGGTTTCAGCTTTAGGCGCTTTATTGCCTGTTTGGCAGCCAGATAAGACTCCACTTATCAACAACGTCAATGTGCCTATAATTAAAACCTTTTTCATGTTATTCCCTCCGTTTTGTAATTTCTCATTTTTATTAATCCTACTTTACCCAATAAATATGTAGAAACTATGAAGTACAATGGAACCAAGGCTAAATGGACACAGTATGCCGCATTAATTTCTAGCCAAACACGCTTCGCAATGATTACTCTTCTAACGATAAAATATATTGTACTGTAGCTTTGTCCGATATAGCCGGGATTTGAAATTCGAGTTCATAGGTTTCAGCACCTTTTCCTGTAATGAAAACCCAATCCCCTTCATCCACCTGTTCCAATGCTTCCTTGATGGCTAAAGTTCGATCAGGAATTACCAACCCTTTTGGATTCAAATCGTAAAGACTTTGTTCCATTTCATGATATGTAACCCCATCTAAATCATCAAAAGTAAGAATACTCACATCACTTAATTCCTGGGAAACATTAACCATTTCTCTGCGTTTACCGGTGTCCCTATTTCCCCGAAATCCAAAAATATGAAAAACGCGTGTAGCACCGGCTTCTTTAGCTGTTTGCAAACAATGATTAAAGGCTTCAGCCGTATGCGCATAATCTATGACGATAATAGCTCCAATGGGGTGTTTTAAAATTTCAAATCGGCCTGGAACCCCCGGAAACATTTCTAAAGCCTTGATGATGCTACTACTGGAAAGACCCATTTGTCGAGCTGTTAAAAAGGCCATAGAGGCATTAAGAACATTGTGAAACCCAAGTATTTTTAGATTCAAGTTATAGGTCTGATTGGCTTCCACAATTTGTGTAGAACCAGTGGTTATACATCTATTAACTTTCAAATCATAATTATCTTCATCACCTAACAAAAGGATATGCTCATCTCTAAGGTTCAGCCGCGGTATGAGCTTCTTTCCCCAATGGTTATAGTGGTTTACTATAGCTTTTCCCTCAGGTTTTAGTTGATCGAACAAACCAGCCTTTACAGAAAAATACTCATCCATATCTTGGTGGTAATCAAGGTGATCTCGATCCAAATTGGTAAATAAACAGTAGTCAAATTGCATTCCTGCTACTCGGTATTGGGTTAGGCCTTGGGAAGAAACTTCAATAATTGCATACTCATCTTCACTTAGAGCAAGCTGCCTTTGTAATTCGAGAGCGTCAGGAGTGGTGTTTTTGGTAGAGAATACTTGTCCATTTACAACATTATTCAGACTCCCAAAAAGGGAGCAGGTCTGACCGCAAGCTTCCAGTATAGCCTTTAGCATAAAGGAAGTTGTCGTTTTCCCATTAGTTCCTGTTATGCCGATAACCGTCTTTTTTTGTGAAGGATTACCGTAATATAGGCATGCTATTTGAGCTAAAGCTGATCGGCTGCTTGGAACTTGAATGTAGGGAACTGTTAAATTCGTTAAATCCTTTTCCCCTACAACTACACTTACTCCAGCTTCTATAGCTTTATCAATAAAATTATGCCCATCCACCTTAAATCCAGGAATAGCAACAAATATCTCGCCTGTCTGTACAGTGTTCGAGTTAATGGAGATCCCCTGAATATCGATATCCGGAAAATGAATATTTTTCCCAGTTCCTATGTGATCTAATAGTGCGTATAATTTCAACTACACTCACTCCTACAATTTATGTAATATAGAGTATTCACAAAATGTAAGGGTTATATTTACGCTCTCAGATGTTATCCATGGTTTATGACGAGCTTACGCAAAGAGAACTTGACCTTGCAAGGCTGCTTATAGAGGGATACAACTCAAAGCAAATTTCCGAAAAATTATTTTTGACTCAGGGAACGGTAAAGAACTATCAACATAAGAACTGTGATACACCGTTCGTCATTTCCCCCACAATCTCGGGGGACATCCCTCTCTCAGATCCTGACGGTTAAGAAATTTAGAACTCCCTACTAGTGTAGTTCGTTTATAAAAAGGGATAGCCCTAAAGCCGAGTGGCCCTGGGGCTATCCCTTTGATAATTTATTGGGACAAATTCAGAATTTCTTGTTTCATTCTTTCATTTTGCACTTTCAGCTCATTATAGTCTTGATGAAGGGTCCAATCCGTTTGTGATTGATTGGAATGAGAACCACGACCATGCATTCCTTTCATCCCAAACATCATATATACCATCATCAGCGGACAAATCAACAATAGCAGCAAAGACCAATCCATTTGTATTCCTCCTCTGTAAGTTGCTTTCTTTTCATATTTTCATTGTAGAAGGATCATGTGTGATTACCATGTAGAAAGAGTGCGTATTTCAAGGACTTATTGAGCTTTGATTGAAATCATATTAACTTCCAATATGTGATTGTTGTACACGCCAAAAAGCCCCTATATAATCCTTTATTAGGAGGGGACTATGAATAAATTTAAAATTTATGCTATATTGCTATTGTTTCTGTTACTAAATACAACCATGATAAGCTCTATTGTCAGTGCTGCACCTGTTCTGAAATCCGGGAGCCAAACAGGAGATGTATGGGATCTCCAATATCGGTTATCCACACTAGGTTTTTATACTCAGCCTCTAGATGGAAGCTATGGTGTACATACAAAAGCCGCCGTTTTTAAATTTCAAAAAAAATACGGATTATCGCCCGACGGTATCACAGGAGCTCGTACTTGGGAATTGCTTAAGAAACATTCCTTAAATATATACGAAATGGACATCCTGGCTAAAATCATATACAGCGAAGCACGAGGCGAGGCCTATAAGGGGCAGGTTGCTGTTGGTGCTGTGGTAATGAACCGGATTCAATCTAACCTGTTTCCAAATCATATAAAAGGTGTTGTGTTTCAACCTGGTGCATTTACGGCTGTAGATGATGGCCAGTATTGGCTCATTCCCAACAGGACTGCTTATTTAGCTGCTCTGGATGCTGTTCGCGGATGGGACCCGACACAAAATTCACTCTATTATTTCAATCCGGATACAGCGACTAGCAAGTGGATTTGGTCCCGTCCTCAAAATCTTAAAATAGGGAAACATATTTTCACTAGTTAAGTCCATGGATTCAAAAATCTTTTAAAAACCCGAAGGGAATTTCCCTTCGGGTTTTTTCGAGTTTTTATTTGAACAAGCTCTGCCCGTTGGTTTCAATCACTTTTTTGTACCAGTGGAACGACTTCTTGCGGGTTCTCGCAAGCGTCCCCGAACCGTCGTCATGACGGTCTACATAGATGAAGCCATAACGTTTCTTTAGTTCGGCGCTTGTTGCACTGACTAGGTCGATGCAGCCCCAGCTTGTATACCCCATTACTTCCACGCCGTCCGCAACAGCTTCCGCGACCTGAACCAAGTGATCCTGCAAATAATTAATCCGGTAGTCGTCCTCTACTGTCTTTTCGCCGTTCTCTTGCGTCACGAGCCGGTCGACGGCGCCAAGGCCATTTTCCACGATAAACAGCGGCTTCTGGTAACGGTCGTAGAACGCATTCATGATATAGCGCAAACCCTGCGGATCGATCTGCCAGCCCCAATCGCTCGCTTCCAGATACGGATTCGGTACTCCGCCCAGCAGATTACCTTCCCCTCTAATCTGCTTGTCGGGGTCGGCCGTTTCGCAGGTGCTCATATAATAACTGAACGATACGAAATCCACGGTATGCTTCAGGGTCTCTTCATCTCCCGGTTCGAAATGAATGTTAATCCCGTTCTCTTTGAAATAACGTTTCATATAACCCGGGTAATAGCCTCTGGTATGGACATCCGCAAAGAACATATTTTTATGATCACTTTGCATGGCCTTGATTAGATCGTCAGGATGCGGGGTGAGCGGATAAATCGGCATACTGAGTACCATGCACCCGATTTTGAAGTCCGGATTGATCTCATGCCCCATCTTCACGGCCAGAGCGCTTGCCACGAACTCATGGTGAATCGCCTGATACAGATCCTGCTTGCTCAGCTTCTCCTTCGGAGTATTGATCCCGCCGCTCATAAACGGGAATTCCAGAATGGAATTGATCTCGTTAAAGGTCAGCCAATATTTCACCTTGTTCTTATAACGGGTAAAAATCGTCTTCGCATATCGCGCGTAAAAATCAACCAGCTTGCGGTTAACCCAGCCATCGTATTCTCTGGCCAGATGCAGCGGCGTCTCATAATGGGAGATGGTGACAAGCGGTTCGATGCCGTATCTATGACACTCGTCGAACAGGTCATCGTAGAACCGCAGGCCTTGTTCATTCGGCTCAAGCTCATCCCCTTTCGGGAAAATCCGAGACCAGGCAATGGACGTTCGGAACACCTTGAAGCCCATTTCCGCAAACAGCTTGATATCCTCTTTATAACGATGATAGAAGTCGATCCCGATCAACTTCATATTATCGTCGGTAGGGACTTCCGTGGGAGACGTCTTAATTCCATGCGGCATGACATCCTGGGTGGACCACCCTTTGCCGTCTTCTTGGTAAGCCCCTTCAAGCTGGTTCGCGGCTACCGCGCCGCCCCATAGAAAGCCTTCCGGAAATTGTAAACTCATTTTCTTCCCGCCTTTGCTGTTGTGATAAAATAGGAAATACCGCTCTATCTCGTATCCTAAACCTTGGAACGCGTTACACGTCAAGTATTTTCATGCGAAAGGAGAATAAGCCGATGTCCACTCTTGCCAGAATTGCTAGGCTGTCGGGCTTTTCCAAAGCCACAGTGTCCCGAGTTCTGAATCACTCCCCTCATGTCAGCCCGGAGACCCGTGAGAAGATTCTCGCCATTATGAAGGAGAAGGACTATGTGCCCAATCGGAATGCCATTTCTTTATCCAAAGGCCAAACCCAGCAAATTGGCATGATTACCATGGACCTCAACGAGCTTATCCTGCGCTTTATGAACGGATTCGTAGAAATTTCCGGCCGGCACGGGTTTCAGACCATTATTTATACCACTGGCGGAGATAAGGAAAAGGAGCTTCAGGCCCTCGAGGATCTCAAAAGAAAAAGAGTCGACGCCCTGCTCATTCTGACCTCGGTGAACGATAAGAATGTCATCTCTTCCTACTGTAAATACGGGCCGATCGTGTCGTGGCAGCGCATGGATCATCCGGATATACCGTCTGTTGCCATGAATCAATATGACGGATATGCCCTCGCTATGGAGCATTTGATTGAGAAGGGCTATACGCGTATCGCTAATGCCTTCGGCCGCCCCAGCAGCATCAACACTCGGAGCAGACGGCTGGCCTATGAGCAAATCATGGCTAACAACAATCTTCCCGTGATCGAGAAATGGTATTACTCTTCTATTTATAGAATCGTTGACGGAGAGCAGTTGATGCAGTCCCTGATGGGCGAAACAGACCGGCCGGATGCAATTCTGTGCTCCAATGATTTGGTGGCAGCGGGCGTTCTCAGCGAAGCGCGCAGGCAGCGAATAGACGTGCCCAGAGATCTGGCAATCATCGGTTTCGACAATTCAGAGTTGTCTCGGACCCTCGGAATCACGACCGTTCGGAATCCGATTGCGGGGCAGGCGGAGAACGCTTTTCTTCTAATGGCTCCAGCGCTGCTAGGGCGGAACATGGAGCTTCAACCGCTGTCGTTCAGTCTGGTGAAACGGGAGACAACGTAGTGGCGATGAATGATCGATCTAATTGGACTTACATTTGGACCAGAGGAACATGTCTGGGCTGTTGTATGTCATAGGTATATTCCCAATTTAACTCCTACCGGATTTACCCTAGTTCCCAACCGGGCAAGTATTCCTTGGTGTTCAGCAGCATCTCCTGCATTAAATCTCTGGCGTCCCGGACGCCGATGGACACGAGCGGATCGGCCGAGAAGGCCCGGAAGGCGAGATTCGTATCTTGGTGCAGGCCCGCCTGCAGCGTAGTCTCCTGATTCGCGACATGGCGCAGAACCAGCGATTCGACCTCTGCGGGCAAGCGGCCGGCAGCAACCGGTGTGATCCGGTTTTGCGACAGCACGGCATTGGTTTCTACTACTGAGTCCAGCGGGAAGCCGCTCATTTGACCAATATTCGGAATATTCACATTGGTAACCAGATCTCCGAGGCCTAGTAGCGCTTTGATCTGGAGCACGCCCTCCTCGCCCGAACCTTTCAGCTTTAACGGCTCGTCTCCATTGACCATCCGTTCCGATTGCTCCATCAGCCGAATCCGGTTCTCCTTTCGCCAGGAAATCGGTGTCAGGTTAAACTTCCAGTACGCAATATCCTCTGGCGACCCTAAATACGCTTTACCGCAGAATTCGGCCAAATGACGATCACCGGCTGCCGCGATAATTCCATACCGAAGGAACAAGTCAAATTTGACGCGATGAGCCGAGTCGAAGTACTGATTCATCCAATGCTCCTTTTTCTGCTTCGTAAAGCCCTCCTTATAGTATTTTTGGGCAAATTCCTTATAAAGCGGCAGCAGATCCTTTCCGTCGTACTCCGCCCGGTCGATCCAGGTGAAATGGTTGATACCGAGCACATTCGTTTTGATCTCATCTCGACGAATCCCGGTAATACCCTTTAAGTCTGCCAGCATATCCGCAAGAAGCTTTTGCACCTCAAACACCTCATGGCAACATCCAAAGGCCTTTACTTCCGGGAATACCTCGTACAGCGTTCTCGTGCACAGAGTCATCGGATTCGTATAGTTGATCACCCATGCTTCAGGACAGAAGGACTTGATCGCTTCCGCAATCTGGACATAGATCGGGATAACCCGAAGGGCACGAATCATTCCGCCAGGGCCCACAGTATCGCCAACCGATTGATAGATTCCATACTTCTCCGGTGTATGCACATCGGAAGCCATTTCATCAAAGGTCCCCGGCACGATCGAGATGATGACGAAATCGGCGCCGCGGAGAGCCTCCTCCAAGGTGTCCACGGCTTCATAACGCCACTCTCCTTGCGATTCGGGGAGCAAGGTCAACCGATTTCCAATGATCTCATTCCGCCGGGCTGCCTCCTTATCGATATCATACAGCTTGACTGTACCGGA